>JAIRTY010000633.1 GCA_031254715.1 Nocardiopsaceae bacterium
CCGCGGGCGGGGGCAGCGCGCGGGCGGCGCGGGAGACCTCAAGCAGATCGCCGGCGCCCGCCAGGTGCCCGGCCATTATCGCGGCGGACCACGCGGTCAGGTAGGTCTGCCGGGCGAGGCCGAGGTTGAGCGGCTCGAGCCGCCTCGCCGCCTTGAGCAGCAGCGAGGGGGCGTCGCTGCCCATGTGGGAGACGAAGGCGATGTGCCCGCGCAGCAGATCGACCCGGGCGCACTGGAATTCATTCAGCAGCCTGGCCTCTCCGGCTTCCGCTGTCGCCAGTAGTTCCAGGGCCCTGCCGAGCGAGCCGGCCTGCATGCTGACCTGAGCCGTCGCCAGCACGCGTTCGGCGTATGCGGCTGGGTCTGCTGTCAGCAGCAGAGACTGTTCCAGCAGCGAGGCGGCCGCGCCTAGCCCACCGCGGGCTCGTGCCCGGCCGGCGGAACGTTCCAGTTCGACGGCGACCTGCTCGTCCGGCCCGGCCGCGCCAGCGGCCAGGTGCCAGGCTCGCCGGTCAGGGTCAGCGACTGGGTCGGTGACCTCGGCCAGTGCGGCATGCGCGCCGCGCCGCGCCTGAGCCATGGCCGCGTAGTAAGCTGCCGACCGCATCAGCGGATGCTGGAACCGTATCTGCGGCTGCCACGACACCAGCCGCCGGGTTTCCGCAGCCTCGCCCGCCTCCAGTCCGACCCCTAGGCACCCGGCCGCTTTATACACCAGCGCCGGATCCCCGGTCGGGTCGGCCGCCGCGACCAGCAGCAGCGTCCTGGTGTCGGAGGGCAGTGCCTGCACTCGGGCCAGGTACAACTCCTCCAGCCGCCCCCCGAACCGCAGCGGCCAGCCAAGTGGCACCGCGCCGGACAACTCGGCGGGGGTCAGCTCTCTGGCCAGTTCCACCAGTGCCAGCGGGTTGCCCGCTATCCCTGTCACCACCTGCGCGCTCACCCGCCCGTCTACCCGGCCGCGGACCATGGCGGTAAGCAGCTCACCCGCCGCCTTCTCCGGTAGTCCGGCGAGCGGTAGCTCCGGCAACCCAGCCAGCGCGGCCACTTGGCCCTTCTCTTCCCTGGCGGTAAGCACCATGCCTACCGGGTCGGCGTACACCCGGCGGGCGATGAACCCGAGCACCTCCAGCGACGCCTGATCCAGCCACTGCGCATCATCGACCGCTACCAGCAGCGGGCACTCGGCCGCCGCGTCGGTAAGCATGTTCAGCGCCGCTAGGGCGATCATGAACAGGTCCGGCGCTCGCCGGTCCGCCGGGCACTCCGACGCGCTACCGAACGCGGCCGACAGTGCCCCGCGCTGCAGAACTGGCAGCTGCTCGGCGCCAGGCAGTAGCGGCCACAACAGCTGGTGCAGGCCTGCGAACGCCAGGTGTGCCTCGGCCTCAACGCCGGTGACCGAGAGCACTCGCATTCCGGAGCGCGCGGCATGCTCCGTGGCCTCATGCAGCAGGGACGACTTGCCAATGCCGGGGTCACCGAGGACCACGACCGCCGCGCCCCCACCCACCACGCCGTCGATGAGGTCAGTGAGTACCGCCAGCTCCCGATCCCTGCCGACGAGACCGGACGCCACTATGCTTCACCGCTCGGTGTGCTTGTCGTGATGAGCAGTCGGCGGTGAATCCCCAACGTCATAAGAAGGCCTCCTGCCGGATATGCATGCCTTCGGCCGTCGATCATGAAATCTCATCGTCATCGTCGCACCGCTTGAATTGCCATGCCTGCGCAGGACTCGGCTGTCCGTGCACGCTAGGGCCTGGGCTGTGGGAGACCCAACGGTGCGAACAAAACCAGGATGTCGTAGCGATCATCGACACCTGCCATGGGTCGTCCTCTCACAGATTCTGTGCCGTAAGCCAGTCCAGGCAGTAGAAGAGCACAACCACATCCTGAGTCCCAAGACCCAGGGTGTGGTCCATTCCAGGGAAGACCTTGTAATCAGTGACAGCGTCGGGCTGGCGCCGCCGGTAGTCCCTGTGCAGCGCGGCGATGCTCGTTTCCCGTATCAGCGCATCCTTACCGCCAGCGGCCAGAAGCAATGGGCCGCGTTGCCGCTGTCTGCTCCTTGCGCGCGTGCGGTGCCGCACTACACGGAGCAATACCGGTCTGGGTTTGTCCGCGACGACATACTTCTCATAAAAATCCCGGGCGTCCGCGTTGCTGCTCACGCTGCCGATCGCTCGCCAGAATTGAGGGAACGGTGGCGCGACGGCGCTGCTGTGCAGGCTAAGCAGCGCGAGGCGGCTTGAGTGGCGGAGCAGATGGGCGACGGTCGGGATCGCCGGGTAACCACCAGGCACCGGTGCCAATGAGATGGCGGCCGCGGCGTCACCGTCGTTGAGAAGCCGCTCCGCGACCGCTCCCCCCACGCCGTGCCCGATGACAATTGGCCGGGGCCGGAAGGCCCCGACGTGTCTCTTGGCAGCACCCAAGAGCGCGTCGAAGCCGGGTTCTACCGTGGGAGGCCCATCGTCAGCCGACCGATTCCCGCCGCCCCAAGACAGCACTACGGCGTCGTAACCTGCCTCGTCCAGCTCTTCTAGCCACGAGATCCACACGTCGGGGTGAAACCATAGGCCATGGATGAGCAGCATGACGCCACGATCGCTGCGAGTCTCCACTTGCAACCTTCCTGCGGTTCGTGGCGCAAGTGCCACTGGCGAGATGCGGGCTGTGGCCACAGTGACAGAAAAGGGCTGCTGCGGTGATGCTGGCTGCGCTGGATTGCCGGCTATGCGTGCACGGATCCGCCATCAGTTCCGGATGAGACCGTCAGGGTCGCGGGGTTGCGATGAGTGTGCCGCCATTCGCGGGGCGACATGCCGTAAGCCAGCCGGAACCGGCGGCTGAAGTGCGTGGGGTCGGCGAAGCCCCAGCGCCTGGCGATCGCGGCGACAGTCTGGTTGCGACCCAACGAGCTCGTCAACTGGTCGCGGGCCGCTTCGAGCTTGCGCTCAAGTATCCACTGGCCCAGGGAGTGGGGCTCGGATTCCCAGAGCTTGTACACCTGCCTGACCGAGATGAACATCGCCCGCGCTATTTGCTCAGCGCCGAGGGATGGGTCGGCGAGATGCTGGGCAATGTAGCTCTTGGCCCCGGCGTTCAGGTCTCGGTTCTGGCCGTAGCGCCGGAATGACTCCTCGTCGACCGCTGAGATGAGTGCGGCGCGCACCAGGTCCGTTGTCGCCTGGGCGACGGCGGACGCGGCCGGGCCCTGCGAGATAGCGTCAGCGTCCCGGAACAGGAGCTGGAGGTACTGCTGCAGTTGCACCGCCAAGGGGCTCGTGTGGATGACCTCACTGGCCCGCGTAGCGTAGTCGCGCGGCAGTCCAAGGTGAGCGAGGGGTACATGGAACCCGGCGTTCTCGCCCCCGTCATCGACATACTCATAGGGGAGCGACAAGTTCGTGATGAAGAGGTCTCCCGGGCGAAGGAGGCGCCCTGGGGCTTGCGTATGGGTTGCCGTCCCGATCAGTTTCAGCGTGACCGCAAGCAGGTCGGACCCGGTGTCCTTCAAGAGGGCTGGCGTCGCGATGAGGCCGAGGGGGGAGATCCGGGCTTTCACGACGTGAGCGCCGCCGAGGGTGAAGTACTCGAACCGGGCGGATACCTGGTCGTCCGAGCAGTCGTACACGACGCGGGCCCGGGCTCCGGAAAATTGAAAAACCTCAGCGACCGCCTCGGCCCGGCGGGCCGATGGGAGGTGAGACGTGTCGAGAAGCACCGCCACGGCCGGATGCTCGTCTTAGTCGTCGAACGACTTGACTAGCGCCCGCAGCATGTGCAGCGCGGCCTGCTGCGCCGACGGATGCGGGGCGTCGAACTCCTTGGTATGCCGCAAAAGGGTGCAAAGGTGCCGGCTGGCGAGACCGTACAGCGGGCTCCTGGGCAGCCGCTGAGCCGCCTTGCGCACATCGCGCAACGGGATGTCCAGCACCTCCAGTGGAACGATCAGGTTGGCACCATCGCAGACCTGGGAGAATTGATAATCGTACGCGTCGGTCATGTCCACGATGAAGAGGCCGCCGCTGGGCACTATCTCGTGCCGGTCGTGCTGGCTGAACCGGCAGGTCCCCGCGGGAATCATGGCAAAGCCGACGACCGGTGAGTCAGCGGAGAAGTCCGACGGCGGCCGGAGAAACCGGTAACCGCTGCTCTCCGTGTCGACGAGGTTACAGCCGTCCCCCATGTCCCAGGCGCGGAGCCGCATCTTGATCGGTCCGTCACCGGCATTGGGCTGGACCTGGACGCCGGCCAGCTCGGCGAGCCCCTCCCGGATCATCTCCTCACGCTCCCCGACCGGGTACTGTGACGTGTCCAGCAGCAACATGGTCTCTTCTTCCTAACTGGCTGCGGCCCGGCTGTGCTCCTGATGCTCCTGAGCCTGCTTCCACTCTGTCGGGGAGAGGCCGTAAGCGGCGCGGAACCGGCGGCCGAAGTGCGTGGGGTCGGTGAAGCCCCAGCGGCGGGCGACCGCCCCGATCCCAAGGGCCCGGCCCTTCGCCAGGTCGTGCCTGGCGCCCTCAAGTCGTCCGCGGATGATCCATTCGGCCAGGCCCAGGTTCTTGTCCGACCAGAGTTTGTAAAGCTGGCGGACCGAGATGTGGTGGGCGTGGGCGATGCTCTCTGGGCTCAGTTCCGGGTCGGCGAGGTGCTGCTGCACGTAGGCCTCGATCCGGGTGATCAGCGCCTCGTTGGCGATGTCGTTCCTGGCCAGGTCACTTTGGCCGACCGTCGCGATGACCGCCCGCGCAAGTTCGAGCGTCGCGGAACCGAGAGACTCAGCCGCCGACACTGGGACGTCGTCCTCCAGACAGCGGTGGAGCTCGAGCAGGTGGGTCTGGAACAGCTCGTAGAGGGGACTCGCAGCCATACCGCGGACCGCCGGCCGTATGGACGCGGCGGGCAGGCTTAGCTCGGCGTAGCTGAACCGGAAGAACATGCTGGCGGCGACCTCGCCGGCCAAGATCTGGTACGGGGTCGAGAAGTGGATAATGCTGATATCGCCGGGTCGGAAGGTATGGCGCTGCTCACCCTGGCTCTTGGTTGTCTGCCCGCTCAGCTGCGCGGCGATGTAGCCGGCGTCCGTCGTCACCTGGCGGTTGAGGCCGAACCGAAGCCATGGACCCTCGGCCACGTTCAGCTGGAACTTGCCCAGGTCCCAGGCGCGTATCCGGGTACGGATCAGTTCCGGCGGGCACGCGTGTCCCAGGGCGTCGAGTTCCGTACTCGTTTCCAGGAGTTCGCGGATGGCCCCGTCTCGCTCCTGCGGGGCCAAGGCTGAAGTATCCACAATTACAACTGGCGCGGCCACTTCGACCCCCTCGCGACGAACTCAGTTGCCAGCGTGCAAGCCATGCTTCGCCCTGACACGTGTCTAGAATTGTAGCTAGCCCAGGCGTAGCGATGCTGGCTCGCAGCGCACGGAATCCGGCTGAGGCTGCAACGCTCCCGATGATGAAGATCTTCAGGATGCCCATGAACGGACCGGATCGCCGTCACCACAGCGCTCGGCGATCCCGCCACCGAATTCATCGGGCCAGCGGCGGTCGTAGACAACCAGGGCGAGGCGGCGTGTCAGCTATCAGGGAAGGCACTCGCTGAGCACAGGTTCACGGCAGGATGCCACCATTAGGCGGTGGTTGTGAGGGCGGCGGTGTGTCGCGAGTCAGTCGCTTCCGCGAAATCAGGCACGCTGCCTGATGAGCGGACACCGTCCGATATGACGCGTCGACAACGGGTTAGGCAGCCTGCCCCGTGGCTCACAACGCACGACGGCCCGCAGGCCGGGAGAATCCCCAGGCCGCGGGCCGTTTTTGCTGGTGGTGGCAGGTCCTGGATTCGAACCAGGGAAGGCTTAGCCGACGGTTTTACAGACCGCTCCCTTTGGCCGCTCGGGCAACCTGCCGTATGCCGCCGCTTGACAGCACAGTGAAGGATAGCGGACCTTCCGCCCTCCCGCCGCACCTGCCGTCCTCCCGCCGCACCTGCCGCCGTGCCGGGACCGCATCTGCCGCCCTGCCGGGACCGTGCCGCCGTCCGTGCCGCCGTCGGCGGCGACCGTGCGGCCGGACGCCGCGACCGCGCCTACCGTCCGCCGGGAAGTGGTTCCGCCCAGTAGCCTCTGACCTGTCGCCGCACCCGGGCGGGCGGGACGGTGCCCGGACGGGCGACAGGCCCGGGCGGGCGGCACCAGGCCCGAGCCCGCTGGTGTGCCAGCGACAGGAAGCGACATGACGGGAGGCAGGCGTTGGCTGACTCATCGTTCGACATCGTCAGCAAGATCGACCGCCAGGAGGTCGATAACGCCCTGAACCAGGCTGGCCGGGAGGTGGGCACCCGCTTCGACTTCCGGGGCGTGGGCGCGGGCATCGCCTGGTCGGGCGACCACGGCATCGAGATCCGCGCCAACAGCGAGGAACGCGCCAAGGCGGTGCTCGACGTCTTCCGGGACAAGCTGGTCAAGCGCGGGGTCTCGCTGAAGGCGCTGGACCCGGGCGAGCCGAAGGCGTCCGGCAAGGAGTACCGGCTCCAGGTTGGCCTCAAGGAAGGCATCTCGCAGGAGAACGCCAGGAAGCTCAGCAAGCTGATCCGCGACGAGGGGCCGAAGGGCGTCCGGGCGCAGGTCCAGGGCGAGGAACTGCGGGTCTCATCCAAGAAAAAGGACGACCTCCAGGCCGTGATCGCGCTGCTCAAGGGCAAGGACCTGGATATCGCGCTGCAATTCGTCAATTACCGGTAACGATCCGTAGTCATACACCCGTACCGGCCGACGACCGGTAAGCAGCGGAACGGGAGCCCAGCCCCCGCTGCCCGCACTACCCTTCAGTCTCGCCGGGCCCGGGCACCGCGGCTTCGCCGCCGGCCACCACCTCGCGGGGCTGTGGGGCGCCGGGGTCGTGCGCGGGCGGGGGCGGGACGGTCCACATCCACTCCCGCAGCCGGTCCCGCTCATGGGTCAGCGCCTCGATGCCCGGCGCCGCGTAGTCGTATTCCGGCGACCAGAACAGCGCGTCGTACGGGCACACCTCGATGCAGATGCCGCAGTACAGGCAGAGCGAGAAGTCGATCGCGAACCGGTCGAGCACGTTGCGCACCCGCTGCCGGCCGCGCTGGGGGCCGGGTACCGGTTCCTTGTGCCCATCGATGTAGATGCACCAGTCCGGGCACTCCCGGGCGCAGAGCATGCAGACCGTGCAGTTCTCTTCCAGCAGTGCGATCACTCCCCGGCTGCGCGGGGGCAGGTCGTCCGGCCCGGCCGGCCACTGGCCGCCGCTCATACCGGGCGCCAGCTCTCGGGCAG
>JAIRTY010000812.1 GCA_031254715.1 Nocardiopsaceae bacterium
CTTCCCTGATGAGCGCCGTGGTGGCGAGTGCCGGGTCCAGTCGCTCCGCCCTGGCGGCGATCGCGCGCGTGCCGCGGCCGCCTCCTCGATCGTCACCTCGGCCACGACCGGCACCAGCACGTGCACCCCCTTGGCCCCGCTGGTCTTGACCGTGCCCGCCAGCCCGGCCCCGGCCAGGGCCTCGCGGACCAGCAAGGCGGCCCGGACCGCCGCCCGGAATCCGGCGAGCCCGGCGGGCTGGCCAGAGCCGCCCGGCCCGCTCGTGCCCGGCGGGCCTGCGGCAGGCGGGTCAGCGGGCGCCGGCGGGTCGAGGTCGAGCACGAGGTAGTCCTGGTGGTGCTCCGTCCCGGCCCGCAGCAGGCCCGGGTGGAACTCCACGGCGCGCTGGTTCGCGAACCACAGCAGCGTACGGCGGTCGTTGCAGAGGGCGTACGACACCTGCCGCCGGGAGGATTCGGCCCACATCGTCACCGTCTGTATCCATGGCGGCGCGTAGGCCGGGACGTTCTTCTGCATGAACGGGGCCTGGCCGCGCAACACCCTGATCACCGACAGCGGCCGGTACCGCAGTCCGGGCAGGATGAGGCCGCTCACCGCGTCGAGATAGTCGACCAGGTCCCGCTTGACCGCCTGCGCCGCCGGGAACAGCGACTGGCCGAGGTTGGTCAGCGTGACCCCGTCCCGCACTTCGTCCCCTGCCACCTGTTCACTCTGCCCCATCCGGCGCGCTGCCGCTACAGTCACGGCCATGGCTGACGAACGCGTCGAGTATTACAAGGACGGCAGCGTTAAGGGCAGGGGCGCGGTAGCCGACGGGAAGCCGGAGGGCTACTGGGAGTGGTTCAGGAAGAATGGCACTAAAATGCGCTCCGGGCATTTCAGGAATGGCGAGCAGGCCGGTGAATGGATCACCTGCGACCAGCAGGGCCAGGTGTACAAAGTCACCAGCATGGACAAGGCGTGAGGCACGCATAGCTGGAAGCCAGGCGAGGCGGGGCGCTCCGGCGACGTTGACTGAGGAGCCGTATGAAGATCGATTTCACGCCCGACCCGGCGCTGTACCCGTTCGAGCCGCACTGGTTCGCCAGCTCTGCGGGCCAGATGCATTACGCCGACGAGGGTGCCGGGCCGCCGATCTTGTTCTGCCACGGCAATCCGACCTGGAGCTTCTTGTATCGGAACATCATCACCGGGCTGCGCGGCCGCTTCCGCTGCATCGCGGTTGACTACCTGGGGTTCGGGCTGTCCGAGCGGCCCGAGGGCTACGGTTACACAATCGAGGAGCAGGCCCGCAGCGTGGGCGAGCTGGTAGACCATCTGCAGCTCGACGGGTTCATCACGATGGGCCAGGACTGGGGCGGGCCGGTCAGCATGGCCGTCGCCACCGCGCGCTCCGAGCGTGTCCGGGGGGTCATCTTGGGCAATACCTGGTTCTGGCCCGCCGACGAGCTGGCGATGAAGCTGTTCAGCCGGGCGATGTCCACGCCGTGGATGCAGCGGCAGATCCTGGCGAAGAATTTCTTTGTCGAGCAGATCGTGCCGCGCGCCATGGCACACCCCCTGACGCCGGGTGAAATGGACCACTACCGCCTGGTGCAGCCGTCACCCGCCGCGCGCAAGGGCATCGCGGAAATGCCCAAGCAGATCCTGGCCGCACGCCCGCTGCTGGAGCGCCTGGCCCGCGACGTGCCGGCCAGGCTGGGAGCCAAGCCTGCGCTGCTGGTGTGGGGGATGAAAGACTTCGCGTTCAAGCACAAAACCCTGCTGCCCCGGATCCAAGCCATCTTCCCCGGCAACGCCACTGTCGAGCTGCCACACGCCAAGCACTACATCCAAGAAGACGCCCCGGAAGAGATCGCGCAGGCAATCACTGAACGGTTCGGCTGATAATCCCGGCCTGCCCGCGCAGCACCCTGATCACCGACAGCGGCCGGTCCCGCAGTCCGGGCAGGCTACAGTCACGATCATGGCCCCCACCGGCCGCGGTCCAGCGACTGCAGCCAGGCAAGCCCGGTCCGCAGGGCGGCGCCGATGTTGCCGATCTGGCAGTGGTTGTGAGCCTGCTCGGCCGCGGTGAACAGGCGCGTGGTCACCGACCGGGCCTGGGTGAGCGCCCTGGCCTGCCGGTAGAGCTGGTGCCTGGGGACGTAGTGGTCGGCAGCGCCCGCCAGCAGCAGCACGTCGGCGGTAACCCGGGCCGACACCGGCCGGGTGGACAGGGCGCCGGCCGCCAGGAAGAAGTCGTACGCCGTGCGGGCGGCGGTCACATGCATGCCGTACCGGATGCCCCAGGCCGCGATGGGCTTGCGGGCGGCCGCGACGGAGGCGGCGAGGTTCACGAGCCCGCGGGCCCGCGCGCCGAGCGCCACGCGCAGCGCGGCCGAGGCGCCAGGGCCGGCCTGCCGGCCGAGGCATTCCAGGAAGTCGTCGAGAACGTCGAGGGCGATGACCCGGCACACGCGGGGCTCGAACGCGGCGGCCCGGATCGCCAGGCCGCCGCCCAGCGAGATCCCGATGAGGGTCACGTCGTCCAGCCCGAAGTGGTCGAGCACCGCGCCGACCGGGCGTTCCCACGCCGGGGTGAGCGGCAGTCCGCTGTCTTCGAGCGCGCCCCCCTGACCGGGCCCATCGAACGCGATGACCCGGTAGCCGGCCTGCGCCACCGCGGTCAGCACCGGGAAGCTTTCCTCGACGTACTCGTCGAATCCGCCGGTCATCACGACGGTGCCGAGGGCTTCCCCCGGCGGCGCGAGATCGTAGGCGGGCAGGGTGGCGCCGTCGTAGGGAACCGGCACCGGCCACAGGTCATAGGCGCGTGGTTAACCGGCGTCGTCCCGTCAAGCATGCTGCTCCTCAATCGGGTGCGCGGGGGCCCGGAGTGCGCTGGCCCTGGTGCGGCCGGCCTGGCACTGCCTGCTGCGACAGCCGGGCGGCCTGGGTGGTCAGGTACTGCTGCTCCGGGATGCTGGTGGTGCGGGCGGCTGCGGCCCGGAAGGCCGCGATGGCGGCCTCCAGGTCGCCGGCCATCTCCAGCAGGTGCGCGCGCACGGCGTCGAGCCGGTAGTGACCGGCCAGTCGTTCGCTGAGCGGCGCCAGCATAGCCAGCCCGGCAGCGGGCCCATCCACCATGGCAGCGGCGACCGCCCGGTTGAGCGTCACCATCGGGTTCCCTGACATCCGTTCCAGCAGCCCGTACAGGGCGAGGATCTGCGGCCAGTCGGTGTCGCCCGCGGTGGCCGCCTCGTCGTGCACAGCGGCGATCGCCGCCTGCAGCTGGTACTCGCCGACCGAGCCGTGCGACACCGCCGCCGCCGCCAGCGCCACGCCCTCGGCGATCAGGCTCTGGTCCCACCGGGACCGGTCCTGGCCGGCCAGCGGGATCAGCTCACCGCCGGGGCCGGTGCGGGCCGGGCGACGGGCGTCGGTCAGCAGCATCAGCGCCAGCAGCCCGGTGACCTCGCTGTTGCCCGGCAGGAGCCGGCGGGCCAGCCGGGTGAGCCGGATGGCTTCGGCGGACAGCTCGGTCCGGTGCAGCCGCGGGCCGGCCGTGCTGGTGTACCCCTCGTTGAAGATCAGGTACAGCACGTGCAGGACCAGCCGGGTCCGCTGTTCCCGTTCCGGCGGCGCCGGCAGCTCGAACGGCACCCCGGAGGCCTTGATGCGCTGTTTGGCGCGGCTGATCCGCTGCGCCATGGTCGCCTCCGGGACCAGGAACGCGCTCGCGATCTCGGCGGTGGACAGGCCGCCCACCGCCCGCAGCGTCAGCGCGATCGCCGAGGCCGGCGTCAGCGCGGGGTGGCAGCACAGCAGCAGCAGCGTCAGCGTGTCGTCCTCGCCGCTGACCTCGGCGGCCGGGGGCTCGCGGAGCGCGGCGGCCGTTTCCCGCCGGCGGCGTGCCTGCTCGCTGCGGAAGTGATCGGTCATCCGGCGGGCGGCGGCCTGGATCAGCCAGCCGCGCGGGCTGTCCGGCATGCCCTCGGACGGCCAGTGCCGCGCGGCGGCCAGCAGTGCCTCCTGCACCGCGTCCTCGGCGGCGGCGAAGTCCCCGAACCGGCGCGCGACCGCGCCGAGGACCTGCGGCGCGAGCTCGCGCAGGAGGTCCTCGAGGCCCTGCTCCTGGTTCACGGGCCCGCCCGTCGCCGCTCCACGCGGGGTCCGCTCGCCGCCGGTGTCACGCGTCCGGGTCCGGCGCGCCCATCACCTGCCGAACCTCGACCGGCTGCCGGATCGGGACCCCGCCAGGACCGGGAGAGGCCGATGCCCTCGCTGCGATCTCGACCGCCCGCGCCTCCGATTCCACGTCCACCATCCGGTACCCGGCCAGCCACTCCTTCGACTCCGCGAACGGGCCGTCCGTCACCACCGGGACGCCCTCGCCGCTGAAGGTCACGATCTTGGCCAGCTCGGGCCCGGCCAGGCCCTGCGCCTCCACCAGCTCGCCGCTGGCCATCAGGTCCGCGTTCAGCTCGTGCTGGAAGGCGATGTGCGCCCGGATGTCCTCGGGTGCCCACTCCGACATCGGCACGTCGCAGCCCTCGCCGCCCTCGTAGTTCAGCAGCAGCAGGAACTTGGTCATCGCCGGTCTCCCTCTCCGTGCTCGTTCCGCGCCCGGGCCCCCGGTCAGGCCGAGGCGGCCTGGTAGGGCCGGGGCGCCCGCCGCAGCCACTGCCTGAACGTCCGGCGCGGCGGGCGCGCCGTCAGCTGACCGGTCCCCACCTTGCCCGACACCTCGATCCGCAGGAACGCCTGCACGTCCGGCCCCCAGGGCGCCCGGACCTTGACGCTCCCGCTCCGCACGGCC
>JAIRTY010000068.1 GCA_031254715.1 Nocardiopsaceae bacterium
CGGCCCGGGGGCGGTCGCGACGGTGTTCCCGACGGGCGCGGCCGCAGCCGCGGCGGACCTGCAGGCCCGGTACGGCGCCTGGACCTACCGGGGCACCCGTCCCTGGCAGTCGGCCAACGCACTGGCCGCGACCGTCGGCTACATGCGGGCGTCGGGGTCGCGTGCCTATCTGGCCGACCTGAACCTCACCTACCGCGCTCACCACGGCGGGGACGGCTTCCTCAACCGCTTCTACGACGACGAGGGCTGGTGGGCACTGACCTGGATCAGCGCCTACGACCTGACCCGGGACCAGCGCTACCTGGCCCAGGCGCAGGCCATCTTCGCCGACATGACCACCGGCTGGGACCGGAGCTGCGGCGGCGGCATCTGGTGGAACAAGCAGCGGACCTACAAGAACGCGATCGCGAACGAGCTGTTCCTTGACGTCGCGGCCCGGCTGCACAACCGGGTCCGCGGTGACACCGGCTACCTGGCCTGGGCGGAGCGGGAGTGGGCCTGGTTCCGCGGCACCGGCATGCTGACCGGGACCCACCTGGTGGTCGATGGCCTGGCGGCCTGCAAGCCCCTGCTCCGGTCGCCTACCTGGACCTACAACCAGGGAGTCCTGATCGGCGGGCTGGTC
The DNA here is from genome assembly GCA_031254715.1 of Nocardiopsaceae bacterium. Classification (GTDB taxonomy): domain Bacteria; phylum Actinomycetota; class Actinomycetes; order Streptosporangiales; family Streptosporangiaceae; genus JAIRTY01. The sequence goes on from JAIRTY010000068.1 coordinate 626, forward strand.
GCGCTGGCGGCGGCGCGCGGCAGCGCGCAGCCGGTCGCCACGGCCCGCCGGGTGGCCGACGCCGTCATCGCCCGGCTGAGCCCGCACGGGGTGCTGCGCGAGCTGTGCGAGCCGCGGCGCTGCGACATTGATGCCGCCATGTTCAAGGGGATCTTCGCGCAGAACCTGCAACTGCTCGCGGACCGGTCGGCCCGCCCGGAATACCGTGCCTACCTGCGGGCGAACGCCAGTGCGGTGCTGGACAGGGACCGGCGCGGCAGCGAGTTCGGGCTGAGCTGGAACGGGCCGTTCGATTCCTCCGACACCGCCCGGCAGGCATCCGCCCTGGACGTGCTCAACACCCAGCTGCCGGGCGGGCGTGCTGCCATGAGCGCACGCTGAGCCGGCACCCGCGGCGGCTTGGCCCAGGCGGCAGCGGCGGCTGACCCCGGCATCCGCGGCGGCCTGACGACGGCAACCAGGGCCGTTGTGTCGGTGCCCCCTCGTAGAATCCGGGGCATGGCCAGCCGTGGAGATGTCATGAACCAGGCCGGGGTCGAGCCCGAGGACCTGGAGCAGTACCGCCGGGAGCTGACCGGGTACTGCTACCGGATGCTGGGGTCCGGCTTCGAGGCAGAGGACGCCGTGCAGGAGACGATGCTCCGGGCGTGGCGATCAGCATCCGGGTTCGAGGGCCGGTCCAGCGTCAGATCCTGGCTCTACCGCATCGCTACCAACATCTGCCTGGACATGCTGCGCGGCCGCCAGCGGCGGGCCCGGCCGATGGAGCTGGGACCCGCTTCGCCGCCGGACGAGTCTTACCTGGGGCCGCGGCTGACAGAGAACAAATGGGTGTCGCCGATCGCAGACGACCGGGTGCTCCCGCAGGACGCCGATCCGGCCGAGATCGCGGAGGTGCGCGAGACGATCCGGCTCGCCTTCGTGACCGCGCTGCAACACCTGCCTGCCCGCCAGCGGGCGGTGCTGATCCTGTGCGAGGTACTGCGCTGGCAGGCGACCGAGGCGGCGGCGCTGCTCGGTACCAGCGTGGCCGCGGTCAACAGCGCCTTGCAGCGGGCACGGGCGACGCTGGCCGCGCTGCCCGTCGAGGAAAGGCCGGGCGCGGTTGTCTCCGGCCAGGCCGACCTGCTGGCCCGGTACGTGGACGCGTTCCAGCGGTACGACCTTTCCGCCCTGGTGTCGGTCTTGCACGAGGACGCGATCCAGTCGATGCCGCCGTTCGCCCTGTGGCTGCGGGGACCCGAGGACATCACCAGCTGGATGGTCCAGCCTGGCCCCAGCGCCTGCCGGGGCTCGCTGCTGATACCCGTCTCTGACGCCAACGGCTGCCCGGCCTACGGCCAGTTCAAGCCTGATCCGGCGGGCGGGTTCCAGCCGTGGGCATTGCAGGTCATCGAGATCTCCGGGGACCGGATCAGCGGGATGCAGTTCTTCCTCGACACCGAGCGCGTCTTTCCCGGTTTCGGCCTTCCGCCGCACCTGGACAAGGATGGCCGGCCGGAAGCCAGCTGGGCATAGCGGCGGGCGGCTAGCGGGCCGACAGCACGTCGGCGATCTTGGCGGCGGCGGCCGACGGGTCGTCGGCGTCGTGCAGCACTTCTCCCCAGGACCAGCGGTAGTACCAGCGGAGCCGGCCGTCGTCGCCGGTGTCCGGGGTGCAGGCGATGCTCTCGGTGAGCATGGTGGCGCCGGGGATGAACACGTGCAGGGTGGGCGGGAAGGTCGTTCTCACCTTGGTGTGCAGGCCCGTGCTGTCAAGGGCTGCCGCCAGCCGGTGCAGATGGTATGTGCGAGCGTGATCCCGGGCGCCGTTCACCGTGTCCCCTGCCCTTGTGCGTCGGTCGGGTCATTCTCCGCGGGCGGGGATGCGGTTTGTCAACCCTGGGGGTGGTAGCCGTTGTAGCCATCCGGCGGGTAGGGGTCGGGCCCGTAACCGCCGTAGCCGTCGGCGTACCCGTTCCGGTAGT
>JAIRTY010000242.1 GCA_031254715.1 Nocardiopsaceae bacterium
CGGCGACCAGCCGCCAGCCGACGGCACCCATGACGGTAGCGGTGAGCGAGATCGCCATGACCAGCGCCTAGCTTCACACTGCAGCGACCTGAGCACGCCCGGTGGCTGATCGCAGGAAGTGCGAACAGTGCGGCGCCGTGTTCGTGCCGCGCCGTGAGCATGCCCGGTTCTGTGGCGTCGGCTGCCGGGCCACCTGGAACGCTGCGCGCACGGGAGATCCGCTGGTCGACGCGAGCACCTTGCTGTGGTCGGTCACCGCGATGAGTCACGCGACTGGGCGGCTTCCCCGGGTGGCGGCCTGGGACCGCGCCCGCGGCTATACGGTGATCGGAGAGGCGGTGTGGTGGGTCACCCTGGTCGATGCCACGCTGGTGCGCCACCATGCTGAGGTCTACGACATCGTGGCAGGCCAGTTTGCCACGCAGCGCCCGCTGATCGAAGCGACCCTGGCCGGGCTGCGTTTTGTCCGCAACCAGGCCGGTGACGACGTCGCGCTCGCCACGTTCGTCCAGGGCACCGGAGCCGGCCCGGGAACGGGCGACGCGCGGATAACTGGCTGGCGCTGGCAGCCGGTGCCGCCGCCGGTGCTGGTGGATCACCCGCGGGCGCAGGCGTGGGAGATGTCCAGATACGAGGCTTACCAGGCCTGCCTCGCGGGCCGCACCATCGGAGAGATCTTCCGCCGGGCCGCGACCTTCCTCACGCTGACTGCCGCCAACGCCGGCTCGCCAGCTGATCTTGCCGGCGCGAATGCCAGCCACCGGCCCGCTTGAATCGCCTGGAGGTGAGGCAGTCATGGCTGACCAGGAACGCGTGCCCGCGAGAGCAGGCGCCGCTGCGCGGCGGCCCGTCGTCTCATGCTGGTTGTGCGGAATCCGCCTGCAGCAGCACCAGATGCTGGCCGATGGCGGCAGCGCCTGCGGCGACATCCGGTGGTACTGCAAGGACACCCGGACCTGTACCGAACGATGGACTTCAGCCCAGCGCCGGTCGCGAGCGGCAGGAGTCGCCTCGGGGTCCAGGCCCATCGCGGCCCTCTGAGCCGGACCGCGACCCGCTCCCGGGGTGGTGCAGCCGCAGGTCCGCTATCGTCTGCGGCGCATCGTCGAAACGGCGACGATCGACGCGCTGCGAACGGCCTGAACGACCGAGCCGCGTGGCACCCCAGCTGCGGACTCATGAGGTGCAAGAAATCGGGCTAACCGGTGTGAGTTGACTCGGCCTGCTGCCTGACGGCGCGCAGCGGGGTGCGGGCAGTGATCACCTCTCCCCAGGCCAGGGCAACGACGTAGACCCGGAACAGCCAGGGCCTGCACCTCAGCCGCGTGCGGCGAACGAGCCGGGTCGTCCCCGGCACCGGCTCGGTCAGCCAACAGCTGTCGCTGAGCTGGCCGGATGGGTTAAACCGGGGATTGTCACGAAGGCGGGCCGGGAGCAGCTGGCGCAGATGAGTGTCGGTGAACACGACCAGCGACCTATACGGCTCGGCTTGCTGCACCACGTAATAGGCCATCCCAGCCGGGCCGTCGGCGATGATGTCCCCTGCACGCGCATCCTGACCGGACGAGATGAGCCGGTCCGGGACGGAGACGCGATCACCGGCAGCCTGCTTCCCGGACTGCCTGGCGGAAAGGCGGCGATAATTCCACTCCGCCGACCGCTCCCAGAACGGCGAGTCCAGATAGGAATCGGCACGGGCCTGACCCGTCTGCACCAGCCATGGCCAGACCCGCTGCGGCGGTGCGCTGATCGTCACCGCACGGGTGCTCTGCACCATCGGATCTGGCACCAGCTCGTCTCCCGGCAGCGTCATCCTTCTTTCCTGGCTGGTGGCACGCCAGGCGCGCGCCTTCAGCAGGTGGTCCCCGACATAGGCGCTGGCATCCACGGCGGGAACGATCACGCCCCACCACCATCGGAGCAGTCCGGAAGCGGCCAGGCTGAGGACGATAAGCAACACCGCATGTGCGCACCACCAGGCGACGGCTGCGCGCTTGCCCCCGCTCACCATGCGTAAAAACCGGGCGAACACGGAGCAAAGGTACCGCGAGCAAGTCCTCAGCCGGTGAAGCTCTTGGCCCCCACGCAGAACCCGTTGGCCTCCGGGTCCTGCAGCACGGTCCAGCTATCGCTGCCCAGGTGGTGCTTGCCGACGACGCTGGCACCGAGCTGCCGACGGCTGCCGGCGGCTGCCGGGTCCGGGTTCACCCTGTCACCGCGTCCATCACCAGCTGCGCCACGGTGTCCGGCTGCTCCAGGTACGGCTGGTGCGCCATCCCCGGCAGCTGCTGGAAACGGCCATCCGGCAGCCGGTCCGCCAGCTCGCGGCAGCACGCAAGCACGAACGGGACATCGACGTCACCGCAGGCGACCGTGACCGGGACCCGCACCTCCGCCAGCCGGTTCCAGGCATCCACGCCGCTCGCGCCGGCACTCTCCGGCACGTCGTTCCGCACGACGATCGCGTTCATGTCCAGGGCCAGTGAACGGGGCGCGCCGGTCACCCTGCCCTCCGGCTGGGCCGGGCCGTCCAGCCATAGCCACGTCTCCAGCCGGTTGACCTCCGCCTGGTCGCCCGCCGCGATCGCCTGGTCGAGCAGCTTGTCGAACCGCTGGGTGGCGGCGTCAAGCTCGGGCTCGGGCGCCCCGCTCACCGCCGTCCCGAACAGCACCAGCCCTGACACCCGGGCCGGGGCGAGCAGAGCGGTGTCCAGCGCCAGCCCGCCCCCGGCCGACGCCCCGACCAGCCAGACCGGGCCGTCCGCGACCTCGTCCAGCACGGCGAGCAGGTCCTCGGCGTGCGAGAACGGCCCGGTCGCGGGCGGAGTCTCACCGAACCCCCGGCGGTCGTAGGCGATCACGGTCAGCGCGGGTGCCAGCTGGCCGGCCATGTCCCGCCAGCCGCGACGGTCCGCCACTCCCTCATGCAGCAGCACGACGACGGGACTGCCGCCCGGCCAGCGCTCGCCGGCGAGCCGGCATCCGTCACGGGAAACCACAAAGCCCTCGCTCACGAGCCCATCGTGGCCAGGCCAGACCGGAGACCGCAACATATTTCGCTGGCCGGAGAAACCCGCCGCCTGCCTCGCCCGCCGCCTGCCTCGCCC
>JAIRTY010000247.1 GCA_031254715.1 Nocardiopsaceae bacterium
CGATGCTGTCCACCAACTCCTTTCTGGACCGGCTGGAAGCCACCGGCATCGTCACCGGCGAGCAGGCGCGGCGGCTCGGGCTGGTGGGCCCGCTCGCCCGGGCCGCCGGGGTGGCCATCGACGCCCGGGCCGATCACCCGGCCTCCCCCTATGCCGATCATCCGCCGGCCGTGGCCGCCCGCAGCAGCGGCGACGTGCTGGCCCGGTTCCACGTCATGCTCGAGGAGGCCGCGGACTCGGTGCGGCTGATCGGCGACCTGCTCGAGGCCGGCACCTCGGCGGGGACGGCCGTGGCACCGGCCGCCGCCGGCACCGGGCTCGGCTCGGCCGAATCACCCCGGGGCGAGGCTCTCGCCTGGGCCGGGCTTGACGAGGCCGGCCGGATCACCCGGGCCCGGCTGCGGCCGGGCTCGGTGCGCAACTGGCGCGGCTTCGACGACGCCTGCCGGTCCCAGAACGTCTTCACCGACATCCCGATCATCGAGGCCAGCTTCTGGCTGACCGTGGCCGGGACCGCACGCTGAAGGAGGGTGCACCCATGCCGCTGTGGTTCGTGCGGGGACTTCGCCGGGGCATCGTGACCACGCACTACCCCGCCCGGCCTGACCCCTCGGCCGTGGACCTGCCGGTCCCGCCGGCGTTCAGGCCCGGGCAGCTCGACCGGGCGGTGGCCGACCGGCTCTGCGCGGCCTGCCCCAGCCGTGCGCTCCGGCGCGAGGGCGATGAGTTGGTCTTCGACGCCGGTGCCTGCACCGCCTGCGGCCGGTGCCGGGAGGCCGCGCCGCAGGCGGTCACCGTCTGCGGCGAGTGGGAACTGGCCGCCACCGCCCGCTCGCACCTGATCAAGCGCATCCCGCTGGCGGCTGAGACCTCGTCATGACCACCGCCCACGCCGCTCCCGAGCATGCGGCCGCAGCGCACCTGCGGGCGCGGGTCGCCCGCCAGTTCGGCCGCAGCCTGCACATCCGGACCCTGGACACCGGCTCCTGCGCCGCCTGCGAGCAGGAGATCCGGCTGCTCGCCGCGCCCCACTACGACCTGCACCGGCTCGGGTTCTTCTTCACCCCGGCGCCCCGGCACGCGGACCTGCTGCTGGTGACCGGCCCGATGATCCGCGCTTTCGGCGTGGCCGCCAGGAAAACCTACGAGGCCATCCCCGGACCGAAACTCGTGGTCGCCACCGGTGCCTGCGCGCTGGGCGGCGTGTACCCGTCCGACGCGTTCACCCACGGCGACGTCAGCGAGGTGCTGCCGGTGGACGTGTGGATCCCGGGCTGCCCGCCGAGCCCGCTGGCGCTGCTGCAGGGCCTGCTGGTGGCCGTGGACCGGCTCGCCGGGAAGGCCGGCGCGCTGACCTTCGCCGCCGATGATCCGGGGCCCGCACCCGGTACCGGGGAGAACCCCTCGTGAACGCATTGACCTGGTGCTACGTGGCGGCCGCTGGGTGGGGCCTGGCCGCGTTCGCCGCCCTGGCCGGACGCGGGTCCCGGCCGGCGCTGCGGGCCGCGTGCGCGTTGTCGGCGGCGGGCGGCGCCGCCGCGATCGCGGCCGGGGTGTCCGCGCTGGCGTGGGGAAACACGCGGGTCGTGACGCCCGGCGGTGCCGTGGTGGCGGGCACGCTGTCGCTGCAGGCCAGCAGCCTGGCCGGGATCTTCGCGGCGCTGCTCGGCCTGGTGGCGGTCGCGATCGCCGCCTACGCCCCCCGCTACCACCGGCCGGGCCCCGGCGCCGGCGCCTACCTGGCCGTCTTCAACCTGGCGCTGCTCGCGAGCCTGGCGGTACTGGCCGCCGCGAACGTGGTCACGTTCCTGGTGGCCTGGGAGTCCATGGCGCTGCTGTGCTACCTGCTGATCCTGCGCCACCCGCGCCGGGCGGAAACCGCCGGCGGCGCATTCTGGTTCCTCGCACTGTCGGAGACCGGGTTCGTGCTGCTCGTGGCGGCCTTCGTCATCCTGGCCGCGCAGGCCCGCTCGATGCAGCTCAGCGTCATCGCCGCGCACACCCAGCTGATCTCCCCCGGCTGGCGGGATGCCGCCTACCTGCTCGCGCTGACCGGATTCGGGTTCAAGGCGGGCCTGGTGCCGCTGCACGTATGGCTGCCGGAAGCGCACCCGGTCGCGCCCGCCGACGGGTCGGCGTTCCTGTCCGGGCTGGTCGTCAAGCTGGGGATCTACGGCATCGCGCTGTTCGGGTTCCGGCTGCTGCCCGGCGGGCCGGCCTGGCTGGGCCTGCTCACCATGGCCGCCGGGGCGGTGACCGCCGCCATCGGCATCCTCTACGCGATGAACGAACGGGACCTCAAGCGGTTCCTCGCCTACTCGACCATCGAGAACACCGGGATCATCGTCACCGCGCTCGGAGCCGCGATGGTGTTCGCCGCCTACGGGCAGCGCGCGCTGTGGGCGTTCCTGCTGCTGGCCGGCCTTTACCACGTGGCCAACCACGGCACCTGCAAGACGCTGCTCTTCCTGGCGGCGGGGGTGGTGGAGCACACGGCCGGGACCAGGGATATGGACCGGCTGGGCGGCCTGATCCACCGGCTTCCCCGGACCGCGGTCATCGCCCTGGCCGGCACGCTCGGCATCGCGGCGCTGCCGCCGCTGAACGGCTTTGTCAGCGAGTGGCTGATCTTCCAGGGCCTGTTCCAGGGTTTCCGGACCGGCAGCCACCTGATCGGCATCCTGATCGTGCTGGCGGCGGCGGCGCTGGGGCTGACCGGGGGCCTGGCCATCTACGCGTTCGTCCGCGGCTACGGCATCCCGTTCCTTGGCATGCCGCGGACCCGGCCGGCGGCGGCAGCCAGCGAACGGGGCCAGCCGGTGGCCGGCCCGGCGCTGCTGGCCGTGGCCTGCGCCGCCCTCGCCGCCGGCGCCCCGCTGGTGCTGCTGGCCCTGTCCCGCGCGGCCCGCGCCATCACCGGCGTGGCGCTGCGGCCGGTGCTGCTGCCTGGCAACCTCACGGTGACCCCCGCGCCTCCCCCGCACACCGTCTTCTCCGCGCTCTCCCCCACCTACCTGGCCGTCTTCCTGATCGCGGTCACGGTCGTGCCGACGGGAATCTACCTGGCCGGCAGGCCCAGGGCCGAAAGCGTCACGGTGCCGGTGTGGGACGGCGGCATGATCGCGTTCAAGCCCCGGATGCAGTACTCGGCCATGACGTTCTCGGCACCCACCCGGGTCACGTTCGACGCGCTCTACCGGCCGTCGGTGTCGCTGCAGCGAGCATCCGACGACCCGGCCGGCCGCTCCGGCCCGGTCCACTACCAGTCGCAGGTCGACCCGGTATTTCTCCGGCTCTGCTACCGGCCGGTGATCCGCGCGGTGGAGTGGCTGGCCGATGCGGTGCGGCCGGTCCAGTCCGGCGACGTGAACCTGTACCTGCTGTATGTCTTCGTGGTGATCCTGCTGGCCTATCTCCTCGGCGCACTGTGACCGGGGGGGTGCGGGGCCACCGGCTGCCCGGGGGTGTCCCCCGGTCAGCAGAGTGTCCGCCCTCGGGGAATGCTGATAAACAGGGCGGCATGACCGGCCGGATGACAGCGAGCGGCCGGGTGATCGCGGTGCTCGTCCTGCTGGCAGCCGGGGCCGCCGGGCTGGGGGCGGCGGGGCCGTTGCTGTCCGCCCCTGGCAGCACAGCGACGGTGGCCGCCGGCGAGCGGGTGACCTTCCTGCTCATCACGTTCTTCGAGGCCATCGGCCTGGCGGCGGCGGTGGCCATGACCGTGTCCCTGTTCCGCCGCCGTCGGCGGCGAAGCGACGACCTTCCCGAGCATGTCTACGAGGAGCCGCCGCTGCCGTGGTGGGTGCGCCCGGCCGCGATCCTGCTGGCGCTCGGGCTGCTGGCGGCGCCCCCGATCCTGCTGCTCACCCAGGCACACCGGCCCGGCCGGGCGGTCCGGCCACCGGGCATCGTCCCGCCGCTCAGCGTCGCATCGAGGACCGGAGCCGGGTCGCACGCGGCGGGCGCCGGCACCGGCGGCTGGCCGGTGACGGGCGGGCTCGCCGCGGCGGCGGTGGTGATCCTCGCGGTGATCTCGGTGCTGGCGTGGCAGCGGCGGCCCGGCGCCCGGGCGGCCGCCGAAGGCCCTGCCACCCGGCCGGCCTCGCCGCTGGCGGACGCGCTGGCGGCGGGCTCTCGCGCGCTGCGCACCGACGGCGACCCCCGGACCGCCATCGTGCGGTGCTACGCGGCCATGGAGCACAGCCTTACCGAGGCCGGGGTGCCCCCGTCGGCCGGTGACACGCCCGCCGAGATCCTGACCCGGGCCACAGCTGCCGGGCTGGCCCGCACGCCCGCGGCCACCACCCTGACCGGGCTGTTCCGGGAGGCCCGCTACAGCGAGCATCCGCTGACCGAGGCCGACCGCGCGGCCGCTGTCAGCGCGCTGGACCAGCTCCGGGCCGAGGCAGGCGGGCAGCCGTGAGGCGGGCCTGGCCAGCCGCGGCGGGGACGGTGGCTACGGTCGCGATGCTGGGCGCCGGCTACGCCGCCGCCGGGACGCTGGGGCTGGTGGTGGCCGCGGACCTGCTGGCGGTGCTGGCCGCCCGGCCGCCGGCCGCGCAGCCTGCTGGCCGGGCAGGCCCGGGCGGGGGGCAGCGTGGCCAGGCTGCCGCCATTCGCTGGCTCCCGGCACGCTGGCGGCAGATCCGCCGGCGGCGGGCGGCGGACAGGGCCGGGGAGGCGGGGTTCCCGTCCTATCGCAAGATCAGGTCGGACCTCAGCTGGGCCATGGTCTCCATGCGGCACCACGACCTGGTCGTGCGCCCGCTGCTGGCCCGGCTGGCCGGCTCGGAACTGGCGCAGCGGCACCGGATCGACCTGGCTGCCGACCCGGAACGGGCGGAGCGCCTGGTCGGTGCCGACCTGTGGCCGCTGATCGATCCCGGCCGGCCGCCCGCGACGGGCGACGAACCGGGACCGGACCTGCCGACCCTCACCCGCATCGTGGCACGCCTGGAGCAGCTGTGACCGGAACCGTAGCCTCCCCCCTCGCAGTCACCGCCGAGCGGTGCGAGCGGATCCTGACCGAGATCGGGCAGGTCATCGTCGGTAAACGGGACGCCGTGTCGCTGGTGCTGCTCGGCGTGCTGGCATCCGGGCACATCCTCATCGAGGACCTGCCCGGGCTGGGCAAGACGCTGCTGGCCCGCTCCTTCGCCACCGTGCTCGGGCTGGAGTTCACCCGGGTCCAGTTCACCCCGGACATGCTCCCCGCCGACCTGACCGGGGCGCCCGTCATCGAGCCGGCCACGGGCGAGGTGGTGTTCCGGCCCGGCCCGGTATTCACCAACCTGCTGCTCGGCGACGAGATCAACCGCACGCCGCCCAAGACCCAGGCGGCGCTGCTGGAGGCGATGGCAGAAGGCCAGGTCAGCGTGGACGGCCGCACGCATCCGCTGCCAGAGCCTTTCATCGTGCTGGCCACCGACAACCCGATCGAGTACGAGGGAACGTACCCGTTGCCGGAAGCCCAGCTCGACCGGTTCACCGCCCGGATCCGGCTCGGCTACCTGGACCCGGCCGGGGAGACCGAAATGGCCCGGCGGCGGCTGGCCCGCGGCTCGGCGGCGCCGCGGCCCGCGCAGGTGACCGGCGCCGCCGACCTGCTGGCCATGCGGGAGTCGCTGGAGCAGGTGCACCTCGACGACGACCTGCTCGGCTACATCATCGGCCTGGTCGCAGCCACCCGCTCGCACCCGCAGGTGAGCGTCGGCGCCAGCCCTCGCGGCACGCTGGCCGTGATCCAGCTCGCCCGCGGACACGCGGCGCTGGCGGCCCGCGACTACGTGATCCCCGAGGACGTCAAGGCGGTCGCGGTCCCGGCGCTCGCGCACCGGCTGGTGCTGCGGCCGGAGATGTGGGTGCGGCGGATCACCGCCGAGGACGTGATCGGGGAGATCCTGGCGGCCCAGCCGGTGCCCCGGGCGGGACAGTGACCGGCGCCGCGGACGGCCCCGCGGGCAGCGGCCCCGCTGACGGTGACCCCGCTGACAGCAACCCAGCGGCCAGCAGCACCGCGGGCAGCGGCGGGCCGGCCGCCCGGCACGTTGTGACCTGGCGGGCCGCGCCGCGGCTGCGCAGGCTGGCCGCGGTCGCGGTGATCGCGATCGCGGCCGCGGTCCTGACCCGGCACGCGGGGCTGCTGCTGCCGGCTGCGCCGCCGCTGGCGGTGCTGGCGGCCGCCGGTCACCGGCGCCGGCCCGCCAGCGCCGAGGCCGGCCTCACGCTGTCCGCCACGCGCTGCTTCGAAGGCGAGGAACTCGAGGTGACCGCCCTCTTCGCCGCCCCGGGCATGGCCGAGACCTGGTTCGCGCTGACGCCGGCGGCCACCATGAGGGTGGTGTCAGGACCGCCAGCCCAGGTGGTCACGGGCAGGGCCCGCGCCAGCGCGCGCTGGGTGCTCCGGCCCGCCACCTGGGGGCGGCTGGCGCCGTGCACGGTGACCGTGTCCTGCCGGGCGGGCGGGCTCTGGCAGGCGGACCTGGCACTCGCAGCCGCGCCGGTGGAGGTGTTCACGCACCCGCCGCCGGTCCGCACCTCGCTGCTGCCGCCGACCCTGCTCCGCCGCCTCGGGGAGCACACCGGCCGGGCCGCGGGCGGCGGGGCGGAGTTCGCCGGCATCCGCGAGTACCAGCCCGGGGACCGGCTGCGCGATATCAACTGGCCGGTGACGAGCAGGCGCGGGCGGCTGCACGTCAACCAGCGGGCGGCGGAGCGGGCCGTCGACCTGGTGGTGATGGTCGACGCGTTCTCCGAGGTAGGACCGGCCGGGGATACCACGCTGGAACTGGCGGTGCGGGGCGCGGCCGGCCTGGCCGACGCCTACCTGCGGGCCGGTGACCGGGTGGGGGCCGTCGCGCTCGGGGGGATGCTCCGCTGGCTCGCTCCTGCCGCCGGGAACCTGCACTTCTACCGCATCGCCGAACTCGCCATCGACGCCCGCCACGAGAGCGTGGTCACCCCGGACCTGACCCGGATCCCGCGGCCGGCGCTCCCGCCCGGCTGCCTGGCCGTGCTGTTCTCGCCGCTGCTGGATGAGCGGGTGCTGACCGCCATCACCGACCTGCGCGCCCGGGGAGTCTGGCTGGTGGTGGTGGACGTGCTCCGGCACGAGCCGCCGCCCGATCCCCGGGCCCCGCTGGCGGGCCTGGCGCTGCGGCTGTGGCGGCTGGACCGGCGGGCCCAGCGGGCCGGCCTCGCCCGGCTCGGCGTGCCGGTGCTGAGCTGGGACCGCGGGTCCGAGCTGGACGCGGTGATCACGCCGCTGCGCGGGCGGCCGCTGCCCGGGGCCAGGTCACCGGCGGGGCGGCCGTGAC
>JAIRTY010000269.1 GCA_031254715.1 Nocardiopsaceae bacterium
GCTCGGCCGGGCGCGGCCCGGACAGCAGCCGGTCCCAGGCGGCCGAACCGATCCCGGTCACGCACGCCAGCTCACCGGCGGGCACCCGGCACCCCACCGCCCGCTGGAGGGCGGCCAGGTCGCCGAGCACGTCCCTGGCCGCCGGCTCGCCGCCCGGGCTCACCGAGACCACCAGGAAGATCGCCGCCGAGGTCAGCGGGCTGAGCACCGCCTGCGGGACAGGCTGCTGCGGCTCCGTCATCGGTCTCCCCGTTTCGGTACGGCCCGCCGATTGCCAACGATATCGGGACAGCCCCCGGCGAGGGGGAGACCGGGGTCAGCTCTCGTCGGGCGGTCAGATCTCGCCGGTGGTCCCGGCCCAGCCGGGCAGGATCTCCGGTGAGTCGGTGAGCCGCAGCTTGCGGCGGGCCCTGGCGTAGAACGTCGTCTGGCCGAGCCGGACCACCCGCGCCGCCCCCGGCCGGGACCGCAGGCCGATGTGATCGCCGGGGCTGACGTATCCGGCTATCCGCCCGTCCACCTCGACCGCCAGCCGGCCACTGGCCGGCAGGATGTCCAGCGTCACGTCGTCGGTAGCCGAGAGCACCACGCCGCGGTTGTAGGCGGAGTGCGGCGCGGCTGGCGTCACCAGCAGGGCCTCCACCTCCGGGCTCACGATGGGCCCGCCCGCCGAGAAGCTGTAGGCGGTGGAGCCGGTGGGCGTGGCGACCACGACCGCGTCGGCGGCGTAGCTCACGAACGGCTGGCGGTCCACCCGGACGCCGACGATGGCGCTGCCGTCCCCCGGCACGCGCACCACCGCCACGTCGTTGAACGCGGTGACCACCGTCTCGCCCAGGGTCGCGTCCACCGCCAGCCGGGGCTCGATCGTGTACGCGTGACCATCGATGGCCGACAGCGCGCCGGGCAGCCCGGGCACGTCCACCTCGGCCAGGAAGCCGAGCTTGCCGAGGTTGACCCCGAGCACGGGCGCGCGCTGCCGGTCGGCGATCCGCATCGCCCGCAGCATGGTGCCGTCACCGCCGAGGCTGACCAGCAGGTCGGACTGGCTGCCGAGCTCCTCGGAGGTGACCCCCGCCGCGGCACAGCGGAGCCGGGCGATCTCGTCGGCGATGCCGAAAACCTTGATCCCCCGCGTCGTCGCCCAGCCCAGCACCGCGTCCACCGCTTCCGCGGAGTCGCGGCGCGGATGCAGGACCAGCCCCACCGAATGCATGGCCGGTCGAGTCTACCCGGCAGGCAGGCCCAGGCCAGGGCGCCGCCGGCCACCGCGCCGGCTTCAGCCGGGAGGGGCCGGCAGGCGAGAATCTAGCCATGACGGAATCCCGGTCGCCGGCCGCGGTGTTCACCGGCAGCACGGCATGGGCGCGTAATCTCCGCACCCCGCTGCGCCAGTTCCTGCGCACCGAGACCGGCAGCGCGGCTGTCCTGCTCGGCGCCACGGTGATCGCGCTCGGCTGGGCCAACATCAGCACCTCGTCCTACCGCGCGGTGTGGGCGACCAAGCTGACGGTAAGCCTCGGCGGCGCCAGCCTGTCGGCCGACCTCCGGGGATGGGTGAACTCCGGGCTGATGACCCTGTTCTTCCTGGTGGTCGGGCTGGAGGCGCGGCGCGAGTTCGACATGGGAGAGCTCAGGCAGCGGCGGCGGCTGACGCTGCCGGTCGCGGCGGGCCTCGGCGGCATGCTCCTGCCCGTCGCCATCTACCTGGCCATCAACGCCGGCCAGCCGTCCGCGTCCGGCTGGGGAGCGTCGATGTCCACCGACACCGCGTTCGCGCTCGGTGCGCTGGCCCTGGTCAGCCGGCGGCTGCCGGACCGGGCGCGCACCTACCTGCTGACGTTCGCTGTGGTGGACGACCTGACCGCGCTGCTGGTCATCGCCTTCGCCTACAGCAGCAAGGTCCGGCTGATGCCGCTGCTCATCGGGATAGCGATCCTGATCCTGGTGGCCGTCGTCCGGGTGCGGGCCATCCGGTACGGGGCGGTGTACCTGCTGCTCGGGCTGGCGGCGTGGGGGGCTTTCTTCTCCTCGGGCGTGGACCCGGTGGTGGTGGGGCTGGTGATGGGCCTGCTCGCCTACGCCAGCCCGGCCGCGCGCAGCGATCTGGAGCTGGCCACCGACGCGTTCCGGCTGTTCCGGGAGCAGCCGACGCCGGAGCTGGCGCAGTCCGCCCGGGAGGGCGTCCGGACCGCGCTCTCCCCCAACGACCGGTTGCAGCAGCTCTTCCACCCGTGGACCAGCTTCCTGATCGTGCCGCTGTTCGCGCTGTCGAACGCGGGCGTGGAGATCAGCGGCCCGTTCCTGGCCCGCGCCTTCACCTCGCCGATCACGCTGGGGATCCTGGCCGGGTACGTGCTCGGCAAGCCGGCCGGGACCGCCGCCGCCGTCTGGCTGATCAGCAAGCTCAGCCGGGGCAAGATCAGCCCGCCGGTCGGCTGGGCCACGGTGATCGGCGTCGGGACGATCGCCGGGATCGGCTTCACGGTGTCGCTGCTGATCGCCTCGCTGGCCTTCCACGGCCCCGAGCTGGCCGAGGCCAAGGTGGGCGTGCTCTCCGCCGGGATCTGCGCGGCCCTGCTGGGCTGGGGCGTGTTCCGGGTGACCAACCTGCTCCCCAAGGGGACCCGGCTCCGGGCGCTGCTCGGCACGTCCCAGGTCATCATCGACCTGGCGGTGCCGGTCGACCCCGAACGTGACCACCTGCGGGGGCCGGAGGAGGCGCCGGTCACCGTCGTCGAGTACGGCGACTTCGAGTGCCCCTACTGCGGCCAGGCCGAGCCGGCGGTCCGGGCACTGCTCGCCGACTACGGCGACATCCACTACGTCTGGCGGCACCTTCCGCTGACCGATGTCCATCCGCACGCCCAGCGGGCGGCGGAGGTGCCGAGGCGGCGGGCCGGCAGGGGGCGTTCTGGGAGATGCACGATCTGCTGTTCGAGCACCAGGACGCGCTCACCCCGCGTGACCTGATCGGCTACGCGGGCCGTCTCGGCCTTGACACCGAGAAGTTCGCTGCCGACCTGCGCAACCACACCGGGGCCGACCGGATCGCCGAAGACCTCGATTCAGCTGACCTGTCAGCGGTGTCCGGCACTCCCACGTTCTTCATCAACGGCAGCCGCCACCACGGCGCCTACGACATCGCCACGCTCAAGGCCGCGGTCAAGGCGGCCCGGGCCCGGGTAGCAATCCAGGCACGATGAACGCGCACCGGCTCGCCGCCCTGCTGCCCCGGTGGTCGCCGGATGCCGCGATGCGGGCGCTGCGGGCAACCATCGTGGTTCCCGGGGTGTTCGCGCTCACCTTCCTGGTGATCGGGAACGGCCAGCTCGCCCTGTTCAGCGTGTTCGGCAGCTTCGCGACGCTGGTCATGGCCTCGTTCGGCGGCAGCAGGCGGGTGAAGGCCATCGCGCATCTCGGGCTCGCCGTCACCGGCAGCGTGGTGCTGGTGATCGGCACCCTGGTCAGCGGAACCGTCTGGCTGGCGGCCGTGGTCACCATCCCGGTGGCGTTCGCCGTCTTCTTCGCCGGGATCGCCGGGCCGAACGGCGCCTCCGGGGTCACCGCCGCCCTGCTCGCCTACGTGCTCCCGGTGGCCTCGGCCGGCGGGCTCGCCACCATCCCCGACCGGCTGGCGGGCTGGTGGCTGGCGTCGGCGGTGGGCACCGCCGCGGTGCTGCTGCTGTCACGCCGGTCGGCCGGGGACCGGCTGCGGGCGGCCACGGCCGGCCTGGCAGCGGCGCTGGGCCGGCACCTGAGCGCCGCCGCGGAGAACCGTGCGGAGCCAGCCGACCGGGACGCCACGGTCGCGGCCAAGCAGGAGATGATGCGCCTGTTCCGGGCCGTGCCCTACCGGCCGACCGGACTGGCCACCGCCGATCAGGGCATGGGCAGCCTGGTCGTGCTGCTGGACTGGTGCACCGCGCTGACCTGCGACACGCTGGGAGGCCACCTGGACGTGCGGGAGGCCGCGCCCGCCGACCGCGAACTGCTCGGCGTCGCCGGCGGCGTGCTCGCTGACGTGTCCGCGCTGCTGCGGGGCCGGCGCCCGGGCGGCATCGAGGCGAGCCTGGCACGGCTCGAGGCCGCCCGCGCCGCCAGCGCCGATTTCCAGCGGCAGCTCACCGGCGCATCGGACAGCGACCGCGGCTGCGCCGTCCACGCCGTTCACGCGCAGACGATCGCGCTCGCGGCCCAGGCCGCTGCGGCCGACGCCCTGATCGCCGCCGGGCAGGCCGATCCCGGCACCGTCAACGCGGAGCGCCGCCGCTGGACCGGGGAACGGGTCGGCCGGGTG
>JAIRTY010000370.1 GCA_031254715.1 Nocardiopsaceae bacterium
GGCGCTCCGGGCGCGCCGTCCACCACCTCCGGGCCCGGCTACATCGACGTGTCGTTCACCCCGTCCAGCGGCGGCACCCCCAGCGGGTATGAGCTGGAGGTCGGCGGGTCCGCCCCCGGCAGCGCCCCGCCGGGCATGTCCGTGCAGCCGGCGCGGATGCCGGCCGACGGCTCGTTCACATTCCACGTCACCGGCGGCTCCTGCGGCACTCAGTACACGTTCCGGGTGGCAGCCCGGTACCGGGGCAGCCGGATCATGTCGCCGCGGTCCGGCCCGGCCCGGCCGTGCGTGGCGCCCGCCAGCCCGGCCGGCTTTACCGCCGCCGGCGTGAACCACGGCGCGAACCTGTCCTGGTCCGCTCCGGCCGGGGGCGGCGCGCCGCCCGCCTACACCGTCTCCTACTCCGGCGCGACCTCCGGCACGGCTCCCGCCAGCGGCACGTCCGCCCAGGTCACCGGGCTGACCAACGGCGGGCAGTACGGCTTCACACTGACCGCCGCCAATGCCGCCGGCTCCGCCCAGGCCACCGCCACCGCCAGCCTGGTCCCGCCGCCGCAGGGCTTCAGCGCCTTCGACGACCAGTCGAACCAGGTCAGGGTCCGGAGTGCGCCCAGCACCTCGGCGAGCCAGGTCGGCACGATCCCGCAGGGCTCGGGCATGGCGCTGACCGTCAACTGCCAGGTCCTGGCAGAATCCGTCACCGACCAGTACCAGACCTGGAAGACCAGCCAGGTGTGGGACCAGGTCCAGTGGAACGGCGGCACCGCCTACGTCAGCGACCTGTACGTGAACACCCCGCACTCGGCGGGCCAGGGCAGCAGCGCCCCCGACCCGTATCCCCCCGCTGATTACTCCTACCCGCCGGTGTGGCAGTGCTCCTGACCGCGACCTCAGCCGGCCAGGGACGAGGCATCACGTGACGACCCAGCCGTTCGGCGGCCCTGGGCTTGCCCCCGGTCAGGCTGCGGCACCGGCGCCAGCCGGCCGCCACCCGGACCCGGCGGGCTACTTCTGCCAGCGGTTCGGTGCCGCCGCCGACAACATCGAGCAGGTGGTGCGCGGCAAGCGGGAGGTCGTGGAGCTCGCCCTGACCTGCCTGCTCGCCGAGGGCCACCTGCTGATCGAGGACGTGCCAGGGGTCGGCAAGACCACGCTGGCGCGGTGCCTGGCCGCCACCGCCGGTGCCACCTGGCACCGGATCCAGTTCACCCCGGACCTGCTGCCGACCGACATCACCGGGGTGTCCGTCTACCACCAGGGCAGCCAGCGGTTCGAGTTCCGGCCGGGCCCGGTGTTCGCGAACATCGTGCTCGGCGACGAGATCAACCGGGCCTCCCCCAAGACCCAGTCGGCGCTGCTGGAGGTGATGGAGGAACGCCGGGTCACCGTGGACGCCACCGCGCACCCGGCTCCGCGGCCGTTCATGGTGATCGCCACCCAGAACCCGGTGGACATGGACGGCACCTACCCGCTGCCGGAGGCACAGCTCGACCGGTTCCTGATGCGGCTGGCGGTCGGCTACCCCGGGCATGAGGCCGAGGTCGCAGTGCTGGCCGGGAACCCGGCAGGCCCGCAGGCCGAGGAGCTGCCCGCGGTCGCCGCGCCCGCCGAGGTGGCCCGCCTGATCGAGCTCGCGGCCCGGACGTACGTGGCGCGGCCGCTGCACGACTACATTGTCCAGCTCGCGGCGGCCACCCGGGCCAGCCACGACGTGCGGCTGGGAGCGAGCCCCCGGGGCAGCGTCGCGCTGTTGCGGGCGGTGCGGGTGCGGGCCGCGGCAGCGGGCCGCGGCTACGCGGTGCCGGAAGATGTGAAAGCCCTCGCCCCGCATGTGCTGGCGCACCGGCTGCTGCTGACCCCCGAGGCGCAGCTGCGGGACCGGACCGCGGCGGGCGTGATCAGCGACGTGCTGGCCAGCGTGCCCGTGCCCGCGGCCCGGGTGGCGGCCCAGGGATGAAGCTGACGCCGGCGGGGTGGGCGGTGCTCGCCGCCGCGGCCGCCGGCTACGCCGCCGCCGTCGCGACCGGCTACCCGGAGCTGGCGGAGATCGCGGCCGGGTGCGCGGTGGCGGTCGCGGTCGCGGTGGCCTGGGTGCTGCCGGTGCCGCGGCTGGCGGTCAGCCGCGAGATCGCCCCGGTCAGGGTCGCCCGCGGCGACCCGGCCGTCGGGGTGGTCACGGTCACCAGCACCGGCCACCGGGTCCGGGCCGGGCTGCGCGCGAGGGACCCGTGCGGGCCCCGCACCGTGACCGTGGACATCCCGCGCCTCCCCCCGGGCCGCGGCCAGACGGTCAGCTACCGGCTCCCCACGCAGCGGCGCGGCGAGATCCCGGTGGGGCCGCTCCGGGTCGACCGGTCCGACCTGCTTGGCCTTGCCCGCCGGGTACGCGAGTACGGCGAGCCCGTCACCCTGATCGTCCGCCCGAAGACCTATCCGCTCCCGCTGCTGCCTAAGTCTTTCACTCGTATCAAATAGTTCCAGCCCTTTTTTTCGATATGTGCAAAATTATTATAGCTTTCAAGCCCCCTATCAGCGATGACAATAACATTGTCACCGAT
>JAIRTY010000423.1 GCA_031254715.1 Nocardiopsaceae bacterium
ATTGCGTTGCGCCGCGCCATGCGTTGTACGCCAATTGCAAGCATTATGGTGACAATTGCCACAAGACCCTCCGGTATAGCGGCCACGGCTAAGGACACGGATGTTATAAACATTTCAAGCGGAGGTATTTGACGATAGATGCCTATACCAAAAATTGCGGCGCAGATAAGCAGGGCGGCTATGCCAAGCACTTTGCCTGTCACCTGTCCCCCGAAGACCCGCTGGCGGCGCTCTTCCGGGCTGCGCCCCCGGAAGATGTCGGCCTCGATCTGCTCCAGGTCGAGCAGGTCGAGCACTGACTTCAGGGGGTCGCTCATGTCACCGCCTCACCGAGGTGCCCGGTCCGGCGGTTAACCGTACCCGGTGCGGGCGTCCCGGCCGGCACCGGGCGCCTGGCCGGCCCAGCCCGGCGGACGGCCGGGGTCAGGCTAGAGGCCGGCCAGGAAACGGGAGGGCTGCCGGGTGCGCCGCGCCCCCGGGGACCGGGCCAGCGCCCAGGACAGCAGCACCCGCTCGCGCGCCCGGGTGATGCCGACGTACAGCAGCCGCCGTTCCTCCTCGACCGCCTCGCCGGTCTGGGCATGCACGATCGGCAGGGTCCCGTCGGTCAGGCCGGGCAGGAACACCACGTCCCACTCCAGCCCCTTGGCCGCGTGCAGCGAGGCAAGGGTCACGCCGTCGGTCGCCGGGGCGTGCTCGATGGCCGCCCGGCGGGCCAGCTCGGCCACGAACCCCGGCAGCCCGGCCGCCGGCTCGGCAGCGCCGAAGTCCTCAGCGAGCTGGGCGATGGCCGACAGCGACTCCCACCGGTCCCGGGCCGCGCCCCGTCCCGCTGGCGGCTGCGGGGTCAGTCCCAGGCCGGCCAGGATGTGCCTGACCTCGGCGGGGACCCCGCCGCCGCCGTCCGCGCCGCCGGCGCCGGCGGGGGCCTGGGCCGATTTCAGGGCCGCCCGCAGCAGCCCGGTCGCCTGCCGCACCTCGGCCCGGTCGAAGAACCGTTCCGTGCCCCTCAGCTGGCAGGGCACTCCGGCATCGGCGCAGGCGGCCTCGAACCGCTGGGTCATCGCGTTGGTCCGGACCAGCACCGCGATCTCGCGCGCGGCCGTCCCGCCCCGGATCAGCCCGGCCGCCCGCGCAGCGACCCCGGCCGCTTCCGACTGCTCGTCCTGGTAGCCGGTGAATTCCGGCGCTGGGCCGGCCGCCCGCTGGGCAACCAGGGCACCTGGCACCTCCCCGTTCGGAAATATCGCGGGCCGCCGTCCCGGAGGCCGGCCTGGCCCCCGGCCGGAACCGGCGCCGGGGCCGCCGGTCAGCCGGTTCGCCAGCGTGACCACCTGCGGCGTCGAGCGGTAATTGCGCACCAGCCGGACCACGGTGGCGTGCGGGTGCTCGGCGGTGAAGCCGGTCAGGTAGGCGGGGGTGGCACCGGTGAACGAGTAGATCGTCTGGCGCGGGTCGCCCACCACGCACAGGTCGTCGCGCCCCGCCGTCCAGGCGTCGAGCAGCAGCTTCTGCAGCGGGTTCACGTCCTGGAACTCGTCCACCAGGAAATACCGGTAGCGGTCGGTCACCTCGGCGGCGGCCGGGCGGTGCTCGGCCAGGATGGCGGCGGTCAGTTCCAGTACCGACTCGAAGTCCACCAGGTGTCGGGCCCGCCGCAGCTGCTCGTAGGCGGCGTAGAGCCGGGCGACCGCCTCGGCACTGAGCGGCGGCGTCCGGCCGGCCTTGGCAGCCGCCGCCGGGTAGTCGTCCGGCTGGATCTGGGTGACCTTCGACCATTCGATCTCGGCGGCGGCGTCCCGCAGCTCCGGCAGGCCCGGCTTGAGCTTGAGGCCGCGGGCGGCCTCCGACAGCAGGCCGATCTTCGAGTCCAGCACGGCAGGCGGGCGGCCCCCGACCGCCTGCGGCCAGAAGTGCACGAGCTGCCGGAGGGCGGCGGAGTGGAAGGTGCGCGCCTGCACCCGCTCCAGGCCGTCGCCGGTACCGGCGAGCTGGCGGAGCCGGCCCCGCAGTTCCCCGGCCGCACGGGTGGTGAAGGTGACCGCGAGCACGTGCCCCGGGTTCACGGTGCCGGTCCGCACCGCGTAGGCGATGCGGTGGGCCACCACCCGGGTCTTGCCGGTTCCCGCACCCGCCAGCACGCAGACCGGCCCCCTGGTGGCGAGCGCGACCTGCCGCTGCTCGGGATCGAGCGCCGCGAGCACGGCGTCCGGGCCGTCGCCGCCTGCCATGGCACCGGCTGCCCTGGCGGCTGCCCCGGCGGCCGGAGCGGCGGGTGTGCCGGCGGCCGGTTGGGCTGGTTCCACGCGAGCGCCCTCCTTCCGTCCGCTGCCATCCTCGCGCATGCCGGTGACGCTCGCGGGGCGCCGCCGGGCCGCCGGCCCGGTGCCGCCACCGGCGGAAAGCCCTGCAGGCCACGGGAAGGCTGCGACTGACCTCGGTGTTGCACTCTCAGGACTATCCTGGTCAAGACCGAGGGAGACGGGCGCTTGCAGCCGCTGACGATGTACACGACGCCTTGGTGCGGATTCTGCCGGCGGCTGAAGAGACAGCTCGCCCGGGAGGGGATCGAGGTAACCGAGATCGACATCGAGCGGGATCCGGCCGCCGCGGACTACGTGATGTCCGTCAACGGCGGCAACCAGACCGTGCCCACCGTCGTGTTCCCCGACGGAACCGCCTTGACGAACCCGTCCGCCGCGCAGGTCAGGGAGCGCCTGCGAGGCGTCGCGACCCGATGATCAGGCCCCGGAGCGATGGAACGGGCGGCGACCAGGGAGCGCGCCATCGCCGCCGGGAATCTGGTGCTCCCGGTACCTCCCCTGGCCCGGATGAGCGCGGCTGGGACGGGGCTGACGGCGAGGGCCACGGGTGGGATCAGGCTGACCAGGAGCCCGCCCGCGACGGCCGGGATGGCCGCGACGGCCGGGATGGCCGCGAGGGACGGAACAGCCGGGATTGGCGGGACGACCGCCGCGGGCCCGGCGGCGACGGTGCCGGCTGGGATGACGCCGCCCGCGAGCCGCGCCGCGACGGTGCCGGTAACCGGTCACAGCAGGACAGGCGGCACGGCCAGCCGCCCGCCTCCTCGTTCGGGAACGTGACCGCCGACGACGTGCGCCGCACCCCTTCCGGGTGGAAGGTCGGCGACGAGGAAGTTTCCG
>JAIRTY010000429.1 GCA_031254715.1 Nocardiopsaceae bacterium
GGCGAAGAGCCCGTCGGCCCTGTGGGGCGGGATCGGCCGCAAGGGCTGAGCCCCTTACCGGGAAACCGCTGCTTCTGCCGCCGCCTCGACCGGCACCTCGCGGGCGGCTCCGCCCAGCACCCGCAGCGCATCGGGCGGCAGGAACGCATGGACCGGCGTTCCCTGCGCGAGTCCGGTGGCACTCCCATCGTTCTGGATCAATGCCTGCAGCGGTACGCCCGCCGCCAGCCGGAGCATCACCTGCGTGGCTGCGCCGAGAAAGACCAGCCGCTCCACCATCGCGGGGACCCGGTTCGGTCCCGCCGACCCGTGCTGCTCGATCCGCACCCGTTCCGGCCGGATCACCGCATGGGCCGGGCCGAGGCCGTCCACCTCTCCGCGGTCCGCAGCCAGCGGCGTCTCGCCCAGCCGGAGGTGGCAGGCGGCGCCGGGACCGCGGTCCAGCACCTCGACCTCCATCAGGTTGGACACGCCGAGGAAGTCAGCCACGTAGGTGTCGGCCGGCTCCTCGTACACCTCCCGCGGGACCCCGATCTGCGCGATCCGGCCGCTGTTCATGACCGCGAGCCGGTCGGACATGGTGAGCGCTTCCTCCTGGTCGTGCGTGACGTACAGGAAGGTGATGCCGACCCGTTCCTGCAGCGCCTTCAGCTCCATCTTGAGCGACCGGCGGAGCTTGGCATCCAGCGAGCCGAGCGGCTCGTCGAGCAGCAGCACGGCCGGGTTCAGCACCAGCGCCCTGGCCAGCGCCACCCGCTGCTGCTGGCCCCCGGACAGCATCGCCGGGCGGCGCTTCCCGAACCCGGTGAGCTGGACCAGCTCCAGTGCGTCGCCCACCAGGCGCCGGATCTCGTCCTTGGTCAGGTGCCGGTGCCGGAGGCCGAATGCCACGTTGTCCGAGACGGACAGGAACGGGAACAGCGCGTAGCTCTGGAACACCGTGTTGACGTTGCGGCGGTGCGGCGGGATGTTCGACATGTCAGCGCCGTCCAGCAGGATCCGGCCTGACGTCGGCTGCTCGAAGCCAGCGATCAGCCGCAGCGTGGTGGTCTTGCCGCAGCCAGACGGGCCGAGCAAGGAGAAGAACTCCCCGCTGGCCACGTCCAGGTCGACGCCATCCACCGCGACCTCGGTGAAGCGCTTGGTCAGCCCGACCAGCTCGACTCGCCCTCCGGGCATGGCCACCTCCCTGCTGCGCTTGCGCGCCCCTGCGCTTGCGCGCCCCTGCGGTTGCGCGCCCGCTGGGTTGCGCGCCTCCTGCTAGCCGCCCGCGGGCGACGACCCGTCCCAGCTGAACCCGAGCTGGCCGGCCGCGAACCGCATGCACAGCTGGAATGCGCGCCGGGCGCTGACCGCCGGGTCGCCCAGCGCGACCTGGATCGCCAGCCCGTCCAGCAGCGCCGACATCACCAGGGCGAAGTCCGCCGCGTCCACCGGGCCGAACTCGCCCGTCTCCTGGCCAGCCAGCACCAGCGAGTGGATCGTCTCCCGCCAGCGCTCATCGAACTTCTGCCGGACGCTCGCCACCTCGGAATGGCGCGCGGCCTGCGCCCACAGGTCCAGCCAGAGCAGCCAGTCGGGGCCCGGATCGTCGGGTTCCTCGGCGAGGAAGGACATCGAGACGATCTCGGCCAGCCGGGCGGCGGCGGTGGGCAGATCGGCCATCCGCCGGGTGCCCGCCTCGTACCAGTAGTCTTCCGCGTACCGGATCGCCTCGGTCAGCAGCTGGTCCTTGGTCTTGAAGTAGTAGATGACCAGCGCCGGGCTGGTCCCGGCCCGCTCGGCGACGTCGGCGATCCGGGTCTCGGCGTAGCCGCGCTCGGTGATGACCTCGAGCGCCGCCCGCAGCATCTGCTCCCGCCGCTGGTCAGCCGTTCCTGCCGCGCCTGCCGTGCCTGCCTGCGGCACCACCGCGCCAGCCTGCTCGCTCATGGGCGAATCATCACCGACTTCCACGATCTCGTCACCCCGCCGCAGACAGATCGGCAGGGCCCTGGGCAGTAATCGGCCTCTTGCCGCAACGCTATCAGGTTTCTAGACTGAACATTCAGTCAAACATGGCGCCGACCGCGAGGGCGGCGCCCGGCAAGCAGGTGCCGGCCGGGAGGACGGCGCCCGGCGACCAGGTGCCCGCCGCAAGGGCGGCACCCGGCGATCAGCAGGCCAGACCCGACCGAGGGGGCAGCCCGATGACCGGACGATACGACGCCGTGGTGATAGGCGGAGGTCACAACGGACTGGTGGCGGCCGCGTACCTGGCCCGGGCCGGCGCCCGGACGCTGGTGCTGGAGGCACGCGGCCACACCGGCGGCGCCGCCACCACCGAAGCGCCCTGGCCGGATGCGCCCGAGTTCCGGGTGACCCGGCTGTCCTACGTGATGAGCCTGCTGCCGCCCACCATCATCAACGACCTGGACCTGGTCCGGCGCGGCTACCGGATCTTCCCGATGGGCCCCTACTACCAGGCCTTTCCTGAGGGCGGCTCGATCAAGCTCTACGCCGACGACGCCAAGCGGAACCACGAGGAAGTGGCCCGCTGGTCACGCAAGGACGCGGACGCGATGCCGCGCTGGGACGCCTGGCTGCAGGGGCTGGCCGACGTGCTGGGCCCGCTGCTGCTGACGGTGCCGCCCAAGCTGGGCTCCCGCCACCCCCGCGACCTCGCCGACACGCTCCGGCTGGCCTGGCGGTACCGGGGCCTGTCGGTGCGCACGATCGCCGACGTGACCCGGCTGATGACCATGAGCATCGCCGACCTGCTGGATGACTGGTTCGAGTCCCCGCAGGTGAAGGGGGCGCTGGCGGTCAACGGCGTGATCGGCACCTGGGCCGGCCCGTACCAGCCGGGCACTGCCTACGTGATGGCCCACCATTCCATCGGCGACGTGGGCGACGGCCACCTGGGCAACTGGGGCTTCGCCGAGGGCGGCATGGGCGCGGTCGGGGACGCGATCGCCAGCGCCGCCAGCGGCTTCGGCGCCGAGGTCCGTACCGGGGCCAGGGTGGCCCGGGTGCAGGTATCCGGCGGCCGCGCGACCGGGGTGGTGCTGGATTCCGGCGAGGAGATCGCCGCCACCCTGGTGGTGAGCTCGTTGCACCCACGCACCGCGTTCCTGGATCAGGTCGGGCGCGAGCACCTGCCGGACGACTTCGCCGAAGACATCGAGCGCTGGAAGTCCCGCAGCGGCGTCGTCAAGATCAACCTCGCGCTGGCCGAGCTGCCCGACTTCACCGCCGACCCGGGCACCAACCTCCAGGAACATCACACCGGCTCGGTGGAGATGGCCCCGACCATGGAGTACATCGAGCAGGCGTTCGCCGACGCCCGCGGCGGGCGCCCCGCGCAGCGGCCGTTCAGCGACGGGGTGATCCCGACCGCGTTCGACAAGACCCTCTGCCCCGCTGGCCGTCACACGATGTCACTGTTCACCCAGTGGGTACCCGCGGACTGGAACGCCGCGCCGCACCGCGAAGAGCTCCAGGCCTACGCCGACCGCATGATCGACTGCTACAACGAGCTGGCGCCGAACTTCAAGGGCTCGATCCTGCACACCGACATCGTCGGCCCGTACGAGCTGGAGCACGAGTACGGCCTCATCGGCGGCAACATCTTCCACGGTGAGCTGTCGCTGGAGCAGCTGTTCCACATGCGGCCGGCCCCCGGGTTCGCCGACTACCGGACCCCCGTGCCCGGCCTGTACTACGCCAGCTCCGCCACCCACGCCGGCGGCGGGGTCTGCGGCATCCCCGGCATGCAGGCCGCCAAGGCGGCCATCGCCGACCGGCGGGCAGTTCGCCGGGGCACGACGGCCGGCAGGCCCGGCAGCCGTTCCGGATCCGCCCGGCCATGACCTCACCGTCGGCCCCTTCCGCGCCATGACCGCACCGCGCGCCCGTTCCCGGCCGTGACCGGATTTCCTGCCGAACGGGAGCCGCCGGCGGCCGGGGCCGGTGCGACGGCCGGGGACGCGGTCACCGCCATGCTGGAGGCCCGCAGCATCGCCCTGGTGGGCGCCAGCCCGCGGCCCGGCAGCCTGGGCGAGCGGATGGTCGCCGAGGCTCGCCGTAGCCCGTCCCGGCCGCGGCTGTACCTGGTGAACCCCCGGTACCAGCAGGTCGCCGGGGACCGCTGCTACCCCTCGCTGGCGAGCCTGCCCGAAGCCGTTGACCTGGTGCTGCTCGGCGTCCCCGACTCGGCGCTGGCGGAGCAGCTCACGCTGGCCGCCGCCCGCGGAGCCCGGTCGGCAGTGATCTTCGGCGGCGCCTTCGATGGCCCGGGGCGCCCGGCCGGGCTGCGGGCCCGGCTGGCCGCCATCGCCGGTCCGGCCGGGATGGCCGTGTGCGGCGCCGGCTGCATGGGGTTCGTCAACGTGACCCGGGGGCTGCGGGCGGTCGGCTATATCGAGCCGGACCCGCTCCCGGCGGGCCCCGTGGCGCTGGTCACCCATTCCGGCTCGGTGTTCTCGGCGCTGCTGCGCGCCCGCCGGGCGTTCGGGTTCACGGTCGCGGTGTCCTCGGG
>JAIRTY010000433.1 GCA_031254715.1 Nocardiopsaceae bacterium
TCTTGACCTTGAAGTCCCCGGCCTCGGCAAGGACCGCGTAGGTGCCCCAAGGGCGGTCGGCATGCTCGATCACCCGGCCATCCTGCCCGATCCCCGGCCCTCGTACACGTATCCGCCAAGAGCACCGGCCAGCCCAGCCCATCAGTTGTTGTATTGCTCTTGAGATCGTGCGCTCATCTCGGTGTTCTGGAATGCAGCGACTAGCCAGTGGCCATCCCGGCGGATCAGCGTCAACGTCTGGAACTTGTCGTAAACAAGCTCACCCCTGCCGATGCCACCGATAGTGAGGAGCACGCAGGTGCCCTCGTCAATCATCGTGCTCTGCAGAACCTTGGCAATGAGCTTGGTGCCCTTTGCTGATGTGGTGAACAACCCATGATGGGCCTCCCGTATCTGATCCCGGCCCAGCAGGACATCGCCGCGAAAGACCACATACGGGGCTTCCTCGGTGAACAGATTGCCGTACGCCTCGGCATCGCCAGCGTCCCACGCCTGGCGGAGCAACTCCGGAATGTCCTGAGCGTTCTTCGCAGTGCTCCCCATCAACGCCTCCCTCCCTGCGGCGTCAGGCGGCTCAGCTCCCGGCCACCATGACACTAGTTTTCCATACGGGGGATCACTGCTACTCCGTCGGCTGATCTTGCTAACGCGGTTGCTGACAACGAGGCTGGATAGCGGGACAGGCGAGGAGGCGACAGGCGGCATCTCAGGAGAAAACCAGAGGAGACAACGGGGCTATGAGCGTTACCTTGATCAACATATTTGAAGTACCAGCGGGCGACGAAGACGAGTTCATTGCGGCGTGGGAAAAGACTCGCGACTACCTCACGACGTTTCCGGCACACATCGAGACTGCGCTGCATCAGTCAATGCACGACGAGCGGTTCCGGTTCGTGAACATCGCACATTGGACCTCCGAAGCCGAGTTCAACACCGCAGTCGGTAGCCCCGGGTTCCGGGAGGCAGCATCCGGCCTGCGGTGGCCTTTCCACCCTGCGCTGTACCAGGTGGTTCGGACCGGCTAAGGGCCGTGCCCGATGAGCGGCAGGGGGTTGGCTCTCCCGTTTGTACCTACTAGTATGTAGGTCATGGTGATGGACGCGAGGGAGCGGCTCATCGAGAGCACCCGTGAACTGCTGTGGGAGCGCGGCTACGTGGGCACCAGCCCGAAGGCGATCCAGGAGCGATCCGGGGCGGGTCAGGGCAGCATGTACCACCACTTCCGCGGCAAACCCGATCTGGCGCTCGCCGCGATTAGCCGCAGTGCCGAGGATTTGCGGGCCCGGGCGGAGGCCGAGCTCACGGGTCCGGGCACCGTGGTTGAGCGGGTCACTGCCTACCTGCGGCTGGAACGGAACGCATTGAAGGGCTGCCCGGTCGGACGCCTCACCGAGGACCCCGAGGTGATAGCAGACCCGCACCTCAACAGGCCCGTCGAGGATGTCTTCGGCTGGCTCACCGACCGGATGGCCGGGCTGCTGGCGGAGGGCCGTGAGAACGGCGAGCTTGACGCCAGGCTCGACCCGGCGGCCACGGCTGCCGCGCTGGTCGCGGTGCTGCAGGGCAGCTATGTGCTGGCCCGCGCCGCCGGGTCGGCCCCGGTGTACACCCTGGCCATCGACGGGGCACTCGGACTGCTCGCCGGGCACGTCCGCAAACCCCGCAGAGTTCCGAACCACTCCTGGTAAGGAGATGCCGGCATGCCATTTGTCCGTATTGACGCGCTGGGGACCGACAGGGACCGCTTGGATGCGCTCGGCCGCGCCGTGCACGACGCGCTGGGCGAGACGATCGGCTTCCCGCCCGACGACTGGTTCCAGGTCCTGGTCAATCACGACGGCACCAGCAGCACGCTGCGCTACGACGACTACCTCGGCGTGCATCGCGACGATGGCATCGTATACGTGGCGATCACGATGCGCTCTGGGCGCACGCCCGCTCAAAAGCAGGCGCTGTACGAGCGGATCGCCCAGCTCGCCTGCGAGTACGCGGGGACCGAGCCGCGGAATGTGTTCATCACCTTGACCGAGAACGAGTCGATTGACTGGTCGTTCGGCAACGGAGTAGCGCAGTATGTCGTTTCCTCCGATGTGACCAGCCCGTCATCGTCCGGGTCATCGTAGAGGGGGAAACCGCCAGCGTCCTGGACAGGGCTTTCTCTCCCCGTCCGAGCCGATTCGGCGCTAGCCCGGCAGCCTTGCTTGCGGGATTTCAGGTCGCAGGGCCGAGCAGGTCCCATTTGTTGCCTGCGATGTCGAGGAACACGGCGACGCGTCCGTAGGGTTCTGTGCGCGGTGGGGCCAGAAACTGCACACCGGCGGCTGTCATGCGCTCGTGGGCGGCGTCGAAGTCGTCGGCACGGAGGAAGAACCCGACGCGCCCGGCCAGCTGGTTCCCGATGGCCGCGGCCTGGTGCTCGCCGTCCGCGCGGGCGAGAAGGATACCGGTCTGCGCGCCGGGAGGCCGGACAACGACCCACCGTTTCGGCCTGCCGTCATTGGTCAGCGATGGCGAGTCCTCGACGAGGTCGAATCCCAGCACGCCAACGAAGAATTCGATGGCCTTGTCGTAATCGTCGACAATGATCGTAAACTGCTCAATCCGCATGTGCAGCAGGCTAGTGCCCGCTAGCCCGAGTCATGGGCGCCACCGCTGTCCCCGACACGAACAGCGGTACCTCTCCTTGCCACTCTGCCCATGCCCGGACGCGGCCGTGGTGAGGCATGATCAGGCGATGGGACTCGCTGTGCTGCCGGCCGGTGCGCGTAACCGGCTGGCCAACGCCGAGCTGACCTACCGGGAGGTTGGCGCAACTGCGGGTGACCTCCCGGCTGGGTATCACCAGCTCATCCGTTCTGTACTCATCGGCTCTGGCCACCAGGTCTTTGCCGATGCCGGGGACGCCGTGTGCCAATGGCGGGTGCAGCTTGGGGCCGGGCTCCAGGTATCCGCATCGGCGCCGGCCGCGGTGGCGGATGCCGTGGTGATCCTAGGCTTAGGGATCGGCCCGCTCCGGGCTCGCGGGACCGAGACGGTCCCCGTCACAGCCTGCGCGGGCTGATCGGTTCGTGGCGGTAGCCGCCGCCGGGCGACGGTTCCACCCGCCAGGCCTGGGCGCCGTC
>JAIRTY010000473.1 GCA_031254715.1 Nocardiopsaceae bacterium
CCGGCCTGCTTCAGCCACTCGATGAGGTGCGTCTTCAGCACGAAACCAGCATGGTCTGACCCAAGGTAGACGCGCATGAGCGCCAGTTTGTCAGAACCGTCCGCCGCCGATAGCGCCGGGATCAGCTGAAGATCGGGTCCCGGGTCCGGCTGCGCTTCAGCTCGAAGAAGCCGTCGGTCGCGGTCACCAGCATGACGCCGTCCCAGAGCCGGGCCGCGTCCTCGCCGCGCGGGATCGGGGACACCACCGGCCCGAAGATGGACGTGCCGTTCACCGAGATCACCGGGGTGCCGACCTCGTACCCCACCCGGTCCATGCCGTCACGGTGCGAGGCGCGCAGCGCGTCGTCGTACTCGGTGGAGTCCATCGCGTCCGCGAGATCACCGGGCAGGCCTGCCTCGGCCAGCGCCGCCTCGATGGTCTCCCGCTCCCTGGGCGCCTTGTCATGGTGGAACTGGGTGCCCAGCGCGGTGTAGAGGTCGCCGAGCACCTGCGGGCCGAGCTTCTGCTCGGCAGCGATGGCTACCCGGACCGGGCCCCAGGCGGTTTCCATGGACTGCCGGTACTTCTCGGACAGGTCCTTGCCCTCATTGAGCACGGCCAGGCTCATCACATGCCACCGGATCTGGACCGGGCGCACCTTGACCACCTCCAGCATCCAGCGCGAGGTGATCCAGGCCCACGGGCAAATCGGGTCGAACCAGAAATCGACCGGGGTCAGCTCCTGCTCGGTCACGCGCGTCCTCCTTACCGGTGCTTCCGAGCCCGGAAATCCCCCGTGCTTCCGGGTACTGCTCACGGCAACCAGCGCCCGGGCGGCTGCATTCCTGGCCGGCGTGGGAAGATGCCCTGACCGGGCCCGAGCGGAAGGAAACTATCGGACGTGGCGAACAACCTCACCCGCGACGAGGCGCGCGAGCGCGCCAGGCTGCTGAGCGTCGCCGGGTACCGGGTGGAACTGGACCTGACCGGCGGCGAGACCACCTTCACCTCGGTGACCACGGTCAGCTTCGGGTGCGCGCGGCCGGGCGCGGACAGCTTCATCGACCTGACCGCACCGGCGGTCACGTCGATCACCCTGAACGGGGACCCGGTCCCGGTCACGGCGTTCGACGGGAACCGGATCGCGCTGACGGGCCTGGCGGCCGAGAACGAGCTGCGGGTGACGGCGGAGTGCGCCTATTCCCGGCACGGGGAGGGCCTGCACCGGTTCACCGACCCGGCGGACGGCGGCGTGTACCTGTACTCCGACCTGGAGACATTTGACGCCCACCGCATCTACCCCTGCTTCGACCAGCCCGACCTCAAGGGAACGTTCGAGCTCACGGTGACCGCGCCAGCGGGCTGGCAGGTGATCTCGAACATGGCCCCGGACGTGGCCGGCCGGTCAGCGGAGGGCTCCGGCGAGCCGGCCCCCGGCACCGCCGCCACGTCCAGCGCCCGCTGGCACTTCCCTCCCACGCCGGTCATGTCCACGTACATCACGGCCGTGGCGGCCGGCCCGTACCACGTGGTGCGCTCGGAGTACGACGGCATCCCGCTCGGCATCTTCTGCCGGCAGTCGCTGGCGCAGTACCTGGACCCAGACGAGATCTTCGAGGTCACCAAGCAGGGCTTCGGCTTCTACCACCGGGAGTTCGGGCGGCGGTACCCGTTCGCGAAGTACGACCAGCTCTTCGTCCCCGAGTACAAGGCCGGCGCGATGGAGAACGCCGGCTGCGTCACGTTCCTGGAGGACTACCTGTTCCGGTCCCGGGTCACCGACTTCGCCCGGGAGGGCCGCGCCGGGACGATCCTGCACGAGATGGCGCACATGTGGTTCGGCGACCTGGTGACCATGCGGTGGTGGGACGACCTGTGGCTGAACGAGTCGTTCGCTACCTGGGCGGGCACCACCGCGCAGGCGGAGGCGACCCGCTGGCCCTTTGCCTGGACCACGTTCGCCCAGCTTGAGAAGGCCTGGGCGTATCGGCAGGACCAGCTTCCCTCCACCCATCCGATCGCGGCCGACATCCCCGACATCGCCGCGGTGGAGGTCAACTTCGACGGCATCACCTACGCCAAGGGCGCGGCCGTGCTCAAGCAGCTGGTCGCGTACGTGGGCCGGGACAGCTTCCTGGCCGGTGTGCGCCGCTACTTCGGCCAGCACGAGTGGTCCAACGCCACCCTGGGGGACCTGCTGGGGGCGCTGGAGGAGATCTCCGGCAGGCAGCTGTCCGGCTGGTCCAAGGAATGGCTGGAGGCCGCGGGCGTGAACACGCTGCGGCCCGAGATCACGACCGACGCGGCGGGCCGGTTCACCGAGTTCGCCGTGGCGCAGGAGGCGCCGGAGGCGCACCCGGTGCTGCGCTCGCACCGGATCGCGGTCGGGCTCTATGACCGCACCGATGCCGGGCTGGTGCGGCGGCGCCGGGTGGAGACCGACATCGCCGGCGAGCGCACCGTCCTGCCCGAGCTGGCCGGGGAGGCCCGCCCGGACCTGGTGCTGGTCAACGACGACGACCTCACCTACGCCAAGACCCGGCTCGACCCGGTGTCGCTGGCCACGCTGATGAGCAGCATCGGCGAGTTCAGCGACCCGCTGCCCGCTGCGCTGTGCTGGGCCGCCGCCTGGGACATGTGCCGGGACGCCGAGCTTGCCGCCCGCGACTACCTGCGGCTGGTGCTGGCCGGCCTGCCGTCGGTGACCAGCATCTCGGTCGCGCAGACGCTGCTGCGGCAGGCCAGCGCCGCGCTCAGGCAGTACGCAGAGCCTGCATGGCGCCCGGCCGGGCTCGAGCTGGCCAGTTCCACGCTGCGCGAGCTGGCCGACCGGGCCGAGCCCGGCTCGGATGCCCAGCTCGCCTACGTACAGGCACTGGCCGGCGTCGCGGTGACCCCCGGTGAGCTGGCTCTGCTCGCCGGGCTGCTGGACGGCTCAGCCTCGCTGCCGGGCCTGGCGGTCGACACCGAGCTGCGGTGGCGGC
Organism: Nocardiopsaceae bacterium; assembly: GCA_031254715.1. Classification (GTDB taxonomy): domain Bacteria; phylum Actinomycetota; class Actinomycetes; order Streptosporangiales; family Streptosporangiaceae; genus JAIRTY01. The sequence continues at coordinate 2,967 of JAIRTY010000473.1, forward strand.
TGCTGCACCGGCTGGTGAGCCGCGGCGCGGCCGGCCCGGACCAGATCACCGCCGAACTGGACAACGACCCCACCGACGCCGGGCAGCGGCGGGCCGCCAACTGCCGGGCCGCGATCCCCGACCCCGCCGCCAAGCAGGCCACCTGGGACGAGATCGTCAGCGGGAAGCTGCCCAACGCCACCTTCCGTACCGTGCTGGCCGGCTTCACCGACCTGGACCGGCCCGGCCTGCTGGCGCCGTTCGCAGGCCGCTACTTCGACGCGGTGGGCGAGGTCTGGGAGCAGTGGACTCCAGACATGGCGCAGTGGTTCGCCGCGAACGCCTACCCGATCTGGGCAAACTCGCCGGACACGATCCGCGCCACCGACGACTACCTGGCGCGCACCAGCCCGCCCGCCGCGCTGCGCCGCCTGATCATGGAGGGCCGCGACAGCCTCCAGCGGGCCCTCCGCTGCCAGGAACGCGATCGCCAGGCCACCTAACGGCCCCGCCCCGGCGCCCGTCCGCCCGGATCCGCCCTGATTCGCCCGGCCCCGCCGCCGCTCCGGACCATGATCGTGGGGATTCGGGCGGGTCGCGGGCCGACCGATTCACCACGATCATGAAAACCAGGGCACATCCGGGGACCGGCGGGGACCGGCGAGCCTGCTACCGGGGCGGAACGGGTGCTACCGCGCGGGCGATGGCGTGCACGCCGGGCAGGGCGGCCAGGTCCTCGAGCAGAACCGGGCGGCCGGTGGCGTCGCACAGCGGGAGGCGCCAGTTCGGGTACTCATCGGTGGTGCCCGGCATGTTCTGCGGCCGCCGCTCCCCCGTGGCGTCCGCCAGCGACACCGCGATCAG
>JAIRTY010000477.1 GCA_031254715.1 Nocardiopsaceae bacterium
GTGGTGGCCGGGCCATCGGGGCTGGCCGCGATCGCGAGGATGTTCGGGATGAGATGGGTCTCGGGATGGTGCCGTTCACCCAGCCAGCGGCCGTCCCCGGCACGGTAGGCGCCGGCCACGTTGAAGTACCGCAGGCTCACCCCGCCGAACCCGTGCAGCTGCGCGTAGGTGGCCAGGGCGGTGTCCACGGCGATCTTTGTTGCCCCGTACGGGCTGGCGGGCCGCGGCGGAGCGGACTCGTCGATGGGGACCTGGTCCGGTTCCCCGTACACCGCGGCGGTGGACGAGAAGACGATCCGGCCGGTGCCGGTGGCGCGCATGGCTTCCAGCAGCGCGAGCGTGCCGCCGAGGTTGGCCCGCCAGTACTCCGCCGGCTCCGCCACCGACTCGCCCACCAGCGACCTGGCCGCGAAGTGCAGCACCGCGTGGGCGCCGGCGGCGAGGATCTCCTCCGCCTCGCCGGTGATGCTGCCGCGGACGAACGCAGCCCCGGCCGGGACCGCGTCCGCATGGCCGGTGGACAGGTCATCAAGCACCACGACGTCATGACCCTCGCTGACCAGCTGCGCGGCCACCACGCTCCCGATGTACCCGGCTCCGCCGGTCACCAGCAGCCTCATCGGGCGCCCCGGAGCCGGTCGGCGGCCTCTTCCGGGAGCACGTCGCCGATCCAGACGCCCATGCCGGACTCGGTGCCCGCGAGGTATTTCAGCTTGCCCGGCGCCCGCCGGATCGAGAACAGCTGCAGGTGCAGCCCGAACTCCCGGCGCGCGAACTCGTCCGACGCCGGGGCCTGGTGCCAGGCCGCGATGTAGGGCATGGGCAGGCCGAACAGTGCGTCAAGCCGGCGCAGCACGTCCAGGTAGAGGTCGCAGAACGCGGCCCGGGCCGGCTCGGACAGCTCCGGCATGGTGGCCACCCGCTGCGCCGGGAACAGCAGTACCTCGTACGGCCAGCGGGCGGCGGCCGGCACGAACGCGCACCAGTACTCGTTCCGGCTGACCACGCGGGTGCCAGCGGCCAGCTCGCCGGCGACCAGCTCATCGAACAGGTTGCCCCGCCCGGCCGCGGCGTGCTCCTTCGCCTGGCTGATCATCGCCCTCGTGCGGGGGGTCACGAACGGGAAGCCGTAGATCTGGCCGTGCGGATGGTGCAGGGTGACGCCGATCTCCTCGCCCCGGTTCTCGAAGCAGTAGACCTGCTCGATGCCGGTCATCGCCGTCAGCGAGGTGGTGCGGTCCGTCCAGGCCTCCAGCACCGTCCGGGCCCGGCGCGGGGTCAGGCCAGCGAACGAGCCCTCGTGGTCAGAGGTGAACACCACCACCTCACAGCGGCCGAAGGCGGGCCGCCCTGGCACCCCGCCGGTCTCCGGCGGCCCGCCGGGAACCGGCAACGGCGGGCTGGTCAGCTCGTCCTGCCAGGCGGCCGCGGGGCTGCCGGATGCGCCGCGCAGCGACGGGAACCGGTTCTCGAACACCACCACGTCGTAGTCGGGGGCCGGGATCTCGGTCAGCCTGCCGTCCCTGGACGGGCACAGCGGGCACTGCTCGGTGGGCGGCAGGAAGGTCCGGTCCTGCCGCTGCGCCGCGACCACCACCCATTCCCCGGCCAGCGCGTCCCACCGCAGGCCGGACGCGGCCGGGCCGCCGGGCTGCTGGCCGCTGGCACCCGGGCCGGGCGCGGCGGGACGGAGGTCACGCCGGTCACCGATCGCGGCCCGGCCGGTGCCGGGCGATTCATCGAAGTAGATGATCTCGCGCCCGTCAGCGAGCCGGGCGCTGCTCTGCCAGACCTGATCGGACCCCACGGGACCCATACGTTATCGGCTTCCGGTGCAGCTCACCCTGCTGCCCGCGCCAGGTCCAGCCGGTATCCGGGCCACAGGTCCTAAACTGGGCGCACGCCAAGGCGCGGGGGCGTGCCGGCTCGCGGACCGACGGGGAGCAGCCCGTCGCCGGTGGGACCCACGGAGGTCAGGATCAAGCCGTGAACCAGGTCGGCTGGGACATTGTCGTGGTGCTGGCCATCCTGCTCGTCGGCGGGTTCTTCGCCGGGGCGGAGATGGCCCTGGTATCGCTGCGCGAGGGCCAGGTCCGGCGGCTGTCCCAGCGCGGCAAGCGGGGCCGCCGGGCGGCCAAGCTCGCCCAGGACCCGAACCGGTTCCTGTCGGCGGTCCAGATCGGCGTCACCGCCGCGACCCTGCTCGTCGGTGCCTTCGGCGAGGCCACGCTGGCGGGGAGCATGAAGCGCACCCTGGTCTCCGGGGGCCTGGCCGCGGACCTGGCATCGGTCCTGTCGCTGATCACCGTGACCGGCGTCATCTCGTTCTTCTCCCTGGTCATCTCGGAACTGGCGCCCAAGCGGCTGGCCCTGCAGCGCCCGGAACGGGTGGCGCTGATCGCAGCGCCGACCCTGGACCGGATCTCGGTGCTGGCCCGGCCCCTGGTCTGGGTGCTGTCCCGGTCCACCAACCTGGTGGTACGGCTGCTGGGCGGCGACCCGCGGGTGAGCCGCGGGATGATGACCGAGGAGGAACTGCACGACCTGGTCGCGGGGCACCAGGCGCTGAGCGCCGACGAACGGCACATCGTCAGCGAGGTCTTCAACGCCGGGAAGCGCCAGATCCGGGAGGTGCTGGTACCCCGGACCGAGGTTGACTTCCTGGACGCCGGGATGCCGCTGTCGCGGGCGGTAAAGATTGCCGCTGATGCCCCCTATTCCCGTTTCCCGGTGTACCAGGAGTCACACGACAACGTGATCGGCTTCGTGCACGTGCGGGACCTGCTCGACCCCGGCCTGGCCGCGAGCAGCCAGCCGCTGCGGGAGGTCGCACGGCCGGTCAAGCTGCTGCCAACCAGCAAGACCGTGCTGGCAGCGCTGTCGGAGATGCGGCGGGACCGGTCGCATCTGGCGATCGTGGTGGACGAGTACGGCGGCACCGCCGGCATCGTCACCCTGGAGGACCTGGTCGAGGAGCTGATCGGGGAGATCCAGGACGAGTACGACGTCGAGGAGGTCAGCCCGAAGCGGCTGCTCGGCGGCGAGCTGGAAGTGGACGGGCTGCTCAATCTGGACGAGTTCGCCGAGCAGACGGGGCTGATCCTGCCGGAAGGCCCGTACGAGACCGTGGCCGGCTACGTGCTGGCGGCGCTCGGGCAGATCCCGGCCGTGGGCGACTCGGTGGAGGCGGGGGAGCGCCGGCTGACCGTCACCGAGCTGGACGGCCGCCGGATCGCCAGGCTGCGGGTCGGCCCGGCGCGGCAGCCGGGCCTCCTAGACTTGAGCCAGGATCCGGGGTAGGCGCACCGAGGCGGGAGGGACCGTGCAGCAGGCTGGCGATGGCGGCACCGTCCTGGTGGTCGACTTCGGCGCCCAGTACGCCCAGCTGATCGCCCGCCGGGTGCGGGAGTGCCAGGTCTACTCGGAGATCGTCCCCTCCACCATCACCACGGCCGAGATCCTGGCGCGCCGCCCCAGCGCGATCATCCTGTCCGGCGGGCCGGCCTCGGTGTACGCGCCAGGCGCGCCGCCCGCGCCGGCCGGCCTGTTCGAGGCCGGAGTCCCGGTGCTCGGCATCTGCTACGGGTTCCAGCTCATGGTGAGCGCCCTGGGCGGGACGGTCGCCAGGACCGGGACCGGCGAGTACGGCGCCACCCCCGTGGAAACACTGCCGCCGGCCGCGGCCGCGGGCACGGGCACGGGCGGGGACGATGACCCCGGGCGCGGCGGCACCCTGCTGGGCGGGCTGGACGGGTGGTTCCAGGCGTGGATGTCCCATGGGGACACCTGCACGGCGGCGCCGCCCGGGTTCACGGTGACGGCCAGGACCGCGGCCATCCCGGTGGCGGCGATGGAGCAGCCGGGCCGGGGGCTGTACGCGGTGCAGTTCCACCCGGAGGTCCGGCACACCGAGCACGGAACCGGCATCATCCAGCGCTTCCTCGACGCGGCCGGCTGCCGGCCGGGCTGGACCATGAGCAGCATCATCGACGACCAGGTCGCCCGCATCCGGGCCCAGGTCGGCGACGGCCTGGCCATCTGCGGCCTGTCCGGCGGCGTGGATTCCGCGGTCGCAGCGGCGCTGGTGCAGCGGGCCATCGGGCCCCAGCTGACGTGCGTGTTCGTCGATCACGGGCTGTTGCGGCGGGGGGAAGCTGAGCAGGTCGAGAAGGACTTCGTGGCCGCGACCGGGGTCGACCTCCACACCGTGGACGCGGCCGGGATGTTCCTGGCCGCGCTGGCCGGGGTGACAGATCCCGAGCAGAAGCGCAAGATCATCGGCCGGGAGTTCATCCGCGCGTTCGAGCGTGCGGCCAGGGAGATCACCGCCGCCCCCGGCGCCGCCGGCGAGCCCGCGGCCTTCCTGGTCCAGGGCACCTTGTACCCGGACGTGGTCGAGTCCGGCGGGGGCACCGGCACCGCCAGCATCAAGTCCCACCACAACGTCGGCGGCCTTCCGGACGACCTGGGCTTCCAGCTCGTAGAGCCGCTGCGGGAGCTGTTCAAGGACGAGGTCCGCCGGGTCGGCGAAGAACTGGGCCTGCCGCCGGGGATCGTCTGGCGCCAGCCGTTCCCCGGTCCTGGCCTGGCCGTGCGCATCGTCGGCGAGGTCACCGCCGGCCGGCTGCGGCTGCTGCGGGACGCCGACGCGATCGCCAGGGAAGAGCTGTCCCGGGCCGGGCTGGACCGGGAGATCTGGCAGTGCCCGGTGGTGCTGCTGCCCGGCGTCCGGTCGGTCGGGGTCCAGGGGGACGGCCGCAGCTACGGCCACCCGATCGTGCTGCGCCCGGTCACCAGCGAGGATGCCATGACCGCCGACTGGGCCCGGCTGCCGGCGGACCTGCTGGCGGCGATCTCCACCCGGATCACCAACGAGGTGCCCGAGGTCAACCGGGTCGTGCTCGACATCACCAGCAAGCCCCCCGGCACCATCGAGTGGGAGTGAGAGCCCGCGGATACCGCCGTCCCCGCTAGCGCAACCAGCGGTCCGGCGCCCGCTAGGGAACCAGTGGCTGGCGCCGGGCGGTCACCTTGCGGCTCACGATCCGCCATCCGTCCGGCAGCCGCCGGACAACATCGTCATAGACCACGCTGCCGCTGGTGCCGTCGGCGTTGATGCCGATTCCCTTCGAACGCACCTGCGCGGTCTCGCCATCGGCGACGGTGATCACCACGTTGGTGACGTGGTGCCCGACCGGGTTCCGGTCGCCCATCGCGAGCGCCATGTCGCGCAGCGCGTCACGGCCCTGTACCACGCCGCCGCCGAAATCCGCCAGGTCGTAGACCACGTCGGCAGCGAACACCTCGTCCATCCGGCCGAAATCGCCTGCATCACTGAGATGTCCGTGCAGCGCGATGAGCTCATGTATCGCCAGCCGGTCCGCAACGCTCATCGTCATGCCGCAAATATTGCCTGATTCATGCTCCCTGGCGCGGCGCGCACGACCGCGGCCAGCGATGCTGTGCTGGCACATCCAGGCGGTGGTTGAATCGCGGCATGGCTGATCGCAGGTGGCCGGAAGACTGGGCCGAGCGGAAGGCCGGCCGGAACTGCCCGCTGTGCCGTGCGCTCGGCCAGGGCGACAACGACTTCGGGGTGGCGGTGTTCACGGGCGACAGCGCCGAGGTGCGGCTGGCGCGGCGCAGCCGGCTGCCGGGTTACTGCATCGTCGTGTGGCGGCACGGGCACGTCGCGGAACCGGCCGACCTCGATCCCGGGCAGGCCTGTCAGTACTGGCAGGAAGTGCTGGCGGCGGGGCGCGCGGTGCAGGTGGTGTTCCAGCCGGTCAAGCTCAACTACCTGACCCTCGGCAACGGCGTCCCCCACCTGCACACCCACGTCGTGCCGCGCTATCCGGACGATCCCGCCGCTGGCGGCCCGCTCGCCTGGGAGGACATCGACTCGCCGGAGCCGGTGCCCGATGCCGACCTGCACCGCCAGGCCGCCGGCCTCCGCGCCCGGCTGCCCGACTGAGTGGGTCAGCCGCGCCGGCTCGTTGCCAACGCGCCAACGGGTCATGTAAGGGACACCGGTCCCGTGAATCCACCACGGGTCTTGGGTCCCAAGGGGTTGCATGGTCATCCCCGGCTGGTCTGGGGGGTGGCGTCGAAAACGGGTCTGAGGCAGGCCGGTAGGGTCCTGGCCTCGTTCAACTGATTGCCACTCCTGGCCTGGCCACGGATGCCCCGGATGAGGGAAGTGGGCTGGCCCGGCGAGGCCTGGCCCGGTTGCAGTACATGAGTGGGAGCCGCGGCTGGCCGTGGCTGCTTGGGACCGTGGCCTGAAGGTGCGCCGCTCTCGCGGGCGGGCCGGTGCGATCCGGTATGCGACGTGAGGAGGCGGGATGAACCACCGGCGGCTGGTGGGCATCGACCTGGGCATCGCCACGGCCCACACGGTGCGGGTGCTCGACGGCGAAGGCAATCTCGTCTCCCTCACCGCCACCTATAACCAGCAGATCAACCTGGCCGAGATCAGGATCCTCAACGGCGTCACGTCCTATAAGGACAACGTAGGCTCCGGCTCCGTGAAAATCACGTACGATACGTTTGATTATTAAGTAATTACGCTAAAAGCCACC
>JAIRTY010000482.1 GCA_031254715.1 Nocardiopsaceae bacterium
CAGGCCCGACACCAGCCGGGTGACCAGCCGGACCAGCGGCCGCGGCAGGTACGGCGCCCGCACCTCCCGCTCGAACTCGCGCATGAACAGGGCCAGGTCGAGCAGGCGCGGCAGCGGCCTGCCCGCCGCGTGCTGCTCGCGTGCCATCGCGGCGGCCGTCTCGAGCAGGTCCGCCATGCCGAGCGCGGGCACGGTCGTCACCGCCACCCGGGCCGGGAGCGGGCCCCCGTTCGCGAAATGATGCACCGTTCCGGGCGGGACCCGCACCGTCTGGCCCGGTCCGGCGAGCAGCCGCCGCCAGCCGACCCGGAACCTGACCCAGCCCGCCAGCACCGTGAAGCACTCCTCCTGCTCCGGATGCGCGTGGCTGCTCGGCACCCGCCCGCCGGGGGTGAGCACGAGCTCCCACGCCAGCGTCCCGCCGGCGGTCTCCGGCTGGCCGGCGATGATGATCCGTTCCCCGCTGAGCGGGTTCACGATCTCCTTGTGCGTGACCAGCACGGCCGTTCCTCCTCACCTCATGCCGGGGCCCAGCGTGCCAGCCGCCCGGCCGCCTGTCGTCAGCCAGCGGGCCGGGCCCGGGTACGCCGGCTGCGGCAGCCGGATGACGGCGGGGTCGTCCTCAGCAGCAGGCGGGGATTCGCCCGCAGGATGACGACACGGCCGTCGCCGGCGCGCCACGATCGCTGGCATGAGCGTACTCAGCGAGGCACCCGGACGGCTGACGCCGGACCGGGCCAGGAGCCTGCGACGGGCCAACTTCGCGGCGTTCGCGCTGCTCGTCGTGCAATTCGGGATCGGTACCTACGTCAACCTCTTCGTGCCAGTGCCGAGCACGGACTCCGGCAGCGGGTTCGGGCAGGCCATCAGCGCCGGCCCGGCCGGGCTCACCATCCACATCGTGGTCGGCCTGCTGCTGATCCTGGCCGCGATCGGGGTCCTGGTGCAGTCGCTGCGGGCCCGGCGGCCGGCCTTGATCGCGACCGCGGTGGCGGGTCTGGTGGCGATGATCGGGGCGGCCGCCGCCGGCAGCAGTTTCGTGGACAGCGGCAGCGACGGAGCGTCGATGACGATGGCCGCACTGACCGCGGCCGGGCTGCTGTGCTACGGCGCCGGCGGGTACCTGCTGGCACCGCGCCGGGCGGAGGACGGCCAAGACCCACGGCACGCGCCCTGACGCGCGGATCAGGATGACGACCGGCCAGGTGAGAACGAGCGCGGCGGCGGGGCGGCCCGCCCCGGGTAGCGTGGCGGTCGTGACCAGCGACCGGGCGGGCACCCGGGCACACGCGGCGGGCGGCACGCCCACCGCGGGCCCGCGTCCCGCCGGCGGGTACCAGGTGCTGCCGGCCGGGCAGTGCGCGCGATGATCCGGGTGCTGCTGGCCGACGACCAGGCGCTGGTCCGCTCGGGCTTCGCCGCGCTGCTGGATGCCGAGGACGACATCGAGGTGGTGGGGCAGGCCGCTGACGGCGCCGAGGCGGTCGAGCTGACCGCCTCGTCCAGGCCCGATGTGGTGCTCATGGACATCCGGATGCCGCGGACCGATGGGGTGGAGGCGACCCGCCGCATCACCGCCAACCCTCGCCTCGGCTCGGTGCACGTGGTCATCCTCACGACATTCGACGTGGACGAGTACGTCTTCGAGTCGCTGCGGGCCGGGGCGTCAGGGTTCCTGGTAAAAGACACCGATGCGGCCGAGCTGATCAAGGCGGTGCGGGTGGCGGCCAGCGGCGACGCGCTGCTGTCACCCAAGATCACCCGGCGCCTCATCGCCGAGTTCGCCGTCCGGTCCCGCAAGCCCCGGCCCGCGTCCGGCCTGGACCTGCTGACGCCGCGGGAGCGGGAGGTGCTGGTGCAGATCGCCGCCGGGCTCTCCAATGACGAGATCGCCGGCAAGCTGTACATGAGCTCGTCCACCGCCAAGACCCATGCCACCCGGGCGATGATGAAGCTCGGCGCCAGGGACCGGGCGCAGCTGGTGGTCATCGCCTATGAGGCGGGCCTGGTCAGGCCCGGCTGGGTGCAGTGAGCCCGCCGCCCGCGGTCGAGGTCGCTGACCTCGTCAAGCGCTACCGGGGCGCGTCCGTCAACGCGGTCGACGGCGTCTGCTTCGAGGTCGCGGACGGCGAGCTGTTCTGCCTGCTCGGCCCGAACGGGGCCGGGAAAACCACCACCGTCTCCATCCTCACCACCGCGCTCACGCCGACCTCCGGCCGGGTCCGGGTCGCTGGCCTGGAGCTGGCGGCCGGGCGGGCGCTGGTGCGGCGGGAGATCGGGGTGGTGTTCCAGCAGCCGTCGCTGGACGCGAACCTGACGGCCGAGGAGAACCTCCGGGTGCACGCCGTGCTCTACGGCCGTTACCCCTGGCGGCCGGCTTTCCGGCTGATGCCGGCCGCCTACCGGCGGGAGGTGACCGAGCTGGCCGGGGTGCTAGGCCTCGGCGGCGCGCTCGGCAGCCGCGCCCGGTCCCTGTCCGGCGGCATGCGCCGGAAGCTGGAGATCGTCCGCGCGCTCATGCACCAGCCGCGGGTGCTGTTCCTGGACGAGCCGACCGCCGGCCTCGACCCGGAGAGCAGGCACAGCCTGTGGGCCCACCTGGCGCAGGCCCGCGCCAGCCGCGGCACCACCGTCTTCCTCACCACCCATTACCTGGAGGAGGCCGAGGCGGCGGACGCCGTGTGCGTCATGGCGGAAGGCCGGATCATCGAACGCGGCACCCCGGCCGAGGTCAAGGCGCGCCAGCAGGCGCCGACCCTGGAAGCCGCCTACCTGAGCCTGCTCGCGCGGGGGGACGGCCCGGCCGGGCCCGCCGGCGACGGCATGGCCCGGCTGGCGCCATGACCGGTCGGCCGGCATCTGCGGTGACCGCTCCCCGGCGGGCACGCCTCGCGCATGAGCTGTGGGCAATGGCGGCCATCGCCCAGCGCGACGTGATCAAGCTGCTGCGGGACCGGCCGCGGCTGGCGGTCAACCTGGCGTTCCCGGTGCTGCTGGTCGCCGGGCTCGGCAGCATGCTGCAGCCGACAGTGGGCCGGGTGACCGGCCTGTCGGCGGTCACGCTGGCATTCACCGGGGTGCTGGCGGCCACCCTGTTCCAGTCCACCGCCGCCGGGATGATCTCGATCGCCGAGGACCGGGAGACCGACTTCTCGCGGACGCTGTTCGTGACGCCGGTCACCCGGCTGACGCTGGTCACCGGGAAGATCGCGGGGGAGTCGGCGGTAGCGGCCTGCCAGGGCATCTGTGTCACGGTGTTCGCCGTCGCGGCCGGGGTGCGGATGTCCGGCGGCCAGCTCGCCGCGCTGCTGCTGCCCGGTCTTGCCTGCTGCCTGCTGGGGGGCGCGTTCGGGCTGGCAACGGTCGCGTGGCTGCCGAACCAGCGGTCGGCCATGGAGATCTTCCAGTTCCTGATCATCCCGCAGTACGTGCTCGGCGGCGTGCTGGTGCCGCTGCATGGGGTGCCCTCCTACCTGAACGCGCTGGGCTACGCGATGCCGCTGCGGTACGCGGTGGATCTGACCCGGGCGGCCTTCTACCGCGGCCTGCCCGGCTACCACCTGGTGGTCAGCACCGGCCCGGCGATCGATCTGGCCGTGATCGGCGGGCTGATCGCGGTGCTGATGATCAGCGGGTCGCTGGTGTTCGACTACCGGGAGCGGACCCGGTAAGGCTCACCGGGACGCGGCCTGGCTCACCCGGATCCGGCCCGGCCCGGCTCACCCGGATCCGGCCCGGCTCACCCGGATGCGTCCTGGCCGCGCCCGGCCCGCCGCCTTGCCAGCAGCGCCGCGAACGTCACCAGCAGCGCGGCCATGATGACCGCGTGGTAGGTGAGATCGGCGGTGATGCTCGGCCGGCCGCTGCTGGACACCGCGCCGATGCCGACCGCGGTGCCGAAGATCGCGAACCCGGTGACGCTGAGCGCGACCCCCCGGCCCCTGGCGGCCCCCGCCAGCAGCCACACCGCCCCGGCTGCCAGCACGATGCCGATGATGGCCTCCGGGATCGCCGCGCTCTGGAAGTGCTCGCCGGTGATCGTCGCGAATCCGAGCGGGATCCGCCCGTCCAGGTGCAGGTAGGAGGCGATTCCGAAGGTGACAGCCGCCGCCAGCATCGCCACGCCGGGCCAGCGCCGCTGGCGGGGGCTCCCACCTGGTGCCGCCGGGCTGGCGGCCGCCGCTGACCTTTCCTGAATGTCGTTGCGTTCGGTCATGAGGGCATCGTCGCAACGCGGCAGCGGGAAATCGTCAGCCTCAGGTTGAGGTGTTCCTGCACCTGGCGACGACGCGCCGCCGGGCGGCGTGCCCGCACGGCTGACGACACCGCGCCGCCCGCCGGGCAGGATGGCATTCATGACAGAACCGTCCCCTGCGCCATCGTCCCCGGTGCCGGTGCTGTTCCTGGTCGCCGACACCGGGGGCGGCCACCGGGCCGCCGCCCAGGCGGTGGCCGGCTGCCTGCGGCAGGCCTGGCCGGGCAGGTTCGAGCCGGTGCTGCTTGACCCGCTTGCCGGGCCGGGCTCGGCGTGGCTGCTGCGCTGCGTCGCCCGGCTGTACGGCCCGGTCATCCGGCACGTCCCGTGGCTGTGGGGAGCGGCCTACCGGGTCACCAACTCCCGACCCGTCATGACCATGCTGGACCGGACCTTGCTGCGGCTCGCTGACCGGCCGGTCGCCCGCGCGGTGACGGCGCTCGCGCCGGCGCTGGTGGTGTCTTTTCACCCGCTGGTGAACGGGGCCGCGACCCGGGCCGCGGAGGACGCGCGGCCCGGGCCTGGCTGGCTGCCGCTGTTCACGGTGGTGACCGACCTTGGCCGGGTGCACGCCGCCTGGCGGCACGGCAGGGCCGACTGGCTGGTGGTTCCGCC
>JAIRTY010000514.1 GCA_031254715.1 Nocardiopsaceae bacterium
ACCGAGCTGTTCACCGACGCCGCCACCGTGGCGGCCGATCTCAGTGTGGGGATCGCCCTGTTCATCGACGAGATGCAGGACATCCAGGCGACCGACGTGTCCGCCCTGTGCGCGGCAACCCACGAGCTGTCCCAGACCGGCGGCCCGCTGATCGTGGTCGGCGCCGGGCTGCCGCACCTGCCCTCGGTGCTGTCCGCCAGCAAGAGCTACTCGGAACGGCTGTTCCGGTACGTGCCGATCGACCGGCTCGACCGTTCCTCGGCAGACGTCGCGCTGCTGGCGCCGGCTCAGCGCGAAGGGGCGGACTTCACCCCCGATGCGCTCGGCGCCCTGTACCTGGCGGCGGACGGGTATCCGTACTTCGTCCAGGCATACGGCAAGGTGACCTGGGATATCGCCACGGCGAGCCCGGTCACGGCGGACGACGTCCAGGTAGCGAGCCCGCAGGCGGAGGCCGAGCTTGCGGTCGGGTTCTTTGGCAGCCGGTACGAGCGGGCTACCCCGTCCGAGCGGGAGTACATGCGGGCCATGGCGTCGCTGGGCGACGACCCGGTGCAGACCGCGCAGGTCGCTGACGAACTCGGCCGCAAGCCCTCAAGCGTCTCCCCGGCCCGGGACAGCCTCATCAAGAAGGGGCTTATCTACAGCTCCGAGCGCGGTCTCATCGCGTTCACGGTCCCGCACTTCGGCAAGTTCCTGCGGACCCAGCCCGCCTGACCATGCTGGGGTCGTAACCGGCTCGGTCAACGACCCGGCTCAGGTCATAGGCCTATCGGCCAATGGCGACTACGACCGGCGCGCCGCCAGGCTCGTAGCAATCCAACGAGCCAGGAGGCAGTCATGCACAACCAGCCACGTACCCGGCGCCTGGCGGCGACCGCAGCGATCACCGCCGGTCTCACCGCTCCGCTTCTGTTCGCGGCCACGCCGGCCTTCGCCTCGCACGGTGGCGGCGGTGGCGTCAGGGCCAGCGGTGCCTGTCACAACGGCGGTCACTTCGAGCTGAAGGCCAAGCACGACGACGGCAGGATCGAAATGGAATACCAGGTTGACTCGAACCGGGCCGGCCAGAGGTGGGCGGTGCGGGTCACCGACAACGGGCACGTTGTCATGTCGCGGCACGCCACGACCGCGGGGCGGAGCGGTTCGTTCACGGTCCGGAAGGTCATCGCCAACCGGGCGGGTACGGACAAGATCCACGCCCATGCGACCTTCCGGAGCCGCAGCTGCGGAGGCACCGTGCGGCTCTGATCGGCCGTTCCGCCTGCCGCCGCCGTTCCCGGCCTCACAGCCACCCGCGGGGGTGTCCCGAGGAGGCCGGGAACGGCTCTGGCGGAGTATTCCGCACTCTAGCCCTGGAGCTAGACGATCTTAGATTTGCCCAGAAGGCACGGAACTGCTGCCGCCCGGAACCGGCGACGCGGCCTCACGCTGGCCCGGGACCTGCGCCGGCGCGGGCTGGCCGCCGGGTACCTGCTGGCGCGGCACCACGGCCGACTGGACGCCGGGCCGGTGCTTCTTCACCTGCACCGCGAACACGATGTCGGATTCAGCCCCGGCCGGGCTGCCCGGGAAGACCACGTACCACCAGCACAGTTCCCGCCACATGTCGGCGGGCCGGTCACTGCTGATCTCGCCGGCATACCGCCGCCAGTGCGAGCTGCGGCGCAGGGATGCCAGCGCCCGCTCCGCCGGGATCCGCCGGAGCTCGCACGGCTCGGTGTAGCCCAGCCGCACCAGCGCCTCGCCCACCTCCGGTGAAATCGCCGCCAGCAGCAGCAGTTCCGCCACCAGGAGGCCGAGGTCAGCCGCGGCGCGCGGGCTCGGAGGCGGCAGCCGGGCCGGCCCGACTCCGATCGTGACCAGCGCGGCGCCGGCCAGCAGGCCGGCCCGGATGATCGAACGGTACCCGGTCGGCCTGGTGCTGAGGGTGCCGAAGCAGCCGCAGCCGACATCCGGGCGCCGGTCCCGCACCTCGACCAGGGCGCACATCGAGACCAGGAAGAACAACGCCGCCACCAGCCGCGAGCCGGTGGCCGCCGAGCGGACCAGGCTGCTGTGACCGCCGGCCGTGGCGATCAGCGCGACACCGAGCCCGACTTCGACCAGGCACACCAGGAACGCGGCCGGCTGCCGGAGCCGGACCGGGAACAGCTCCGTCGGGCCCAGCCCGGCGCTCAGCGACCCGGTCCGCAGCACCCGGCTGAGCTTCGCGCCGGCCGCCGTGAGCAAGATCAGCGACAGCACGGGCAGCTGGAGCAGCCTGATGATCTCGATCATCGTCAGCGCCCCATCGCGATCGTCGCGTTGAAGCAGCCCCGTTCAAGGTCACCGCCCAGCGCAGCGAAACTCACCGCGGTCAGGTCCGCGATCCGGCCGCGCGGTGAGGTCCCGCAGGTCATGCACCGGTCGCAGAACAGCCGGGCCACCGCGCCGCAGCCGGTGACCGGCAGCGCGCCGACCGTACCGGTGCACTCGTTGCGCACCTGCAGCATGCTCCCGACCGCCAGGAAGGGCAGGTCACAGCAGGCAACGCCGGGATGCTCGGCGCAGCCGGCCGCCGGGTCGATCGCGGGGTAGGAGAGGCCTTCCGGCGGCTCGCTGCCCGCGGGCTCGTGCCAGGTGGCCGAGCCCCGGAGCGTCCCGGGCTCGCGGCCGGCCACGACCGGGACCCGGGTCGGCTGGCCGGCCCGGTAGCCGGGCTGGGCCGTGGCCGGGACGGTGGCCTGCAGTGTGCCTCCCTCGCGTACGCCGATCAGGTCGATCAGGTGCCCGGGATCCAGCCGCGGGAAACGGACCTGGATCCGGCTGACGGAGCCGGGCGAGATGACCACCGGCTGCGGATCCCTGGTCAGCCCGGTGCCGACCAGCAGCTCGCCCTGGCTCCGTTCCAGGATCGTGCCGGTGACCCGGCCGATCGCGGCCCAGATGGCATCGGCCACCTGCGGCCGGTCCACGCTGGCGCGCACGATCACCCGGTCCCCTGGCGGGAGCAGGTTCCCGGCCGCCACCGGAGCGCCCCGCCAGATGACCGTCGCCGGGCCCAGGACGAACCGGACCTCCTGCCCGCCGCAGTCGAGCACGACCACGTGCGGGCTCGCGTCCAGCAGGGTCCCGGCGGCCACCAGGAACGGCTCACCCGGCCCGGCAGGCCCGGGTGCAGCGCCCGCCGGAGCCGGGGCACGCCCGGCAGGCGCACCACCACGTGCCGGGGCGGGACGTGCCGGGGGACCGCCCCCCGCGGCGGCACCAGAAGGGACATCTTCTGCCGGGGCACGCCGGACACCATCCGCAGCCGGGAAGACCGCCGCCTTGTAGAACCTGCGACGGTCGTTCCTGACGGCCGCTCCCCGGCCGGCACAACGAGCGCAGCAACGGATGCCTGCGCGTTCGGCCATCTGCCCTCCCGGGGGCGTGCCTCACCAGCCCCCTGACCATGCGCAATGATCAGCGCCCGCGTCAAGCGGTTTGGGGTGATTCCGGTTTCAGGCTACGCAGTCGCGGCAGCCCAGCGGGAGAATATCCGGTCACCCGTCCCGCCCAGGCCAGCGCCAGGCCGGCGCAGAACACCCGCCCCGCCACACAGTGATAGGCGTGGCTAATGAACGTGTCCTGGGTACGGTTGCCTTGTGAGCGTCGGGGGCGATCACGTGGCGGCCAGGTTCGCGCCTGGGCGGCCCATTCCCGGACGGCCCGTGCCCGGGCCGTCCCCTTCCGGGCGGCCGGTGGCCGGCCGGGCCCGCGGCGAGGACGTGGGCTTCCGGGACTACGTGACAGCGCGGCGCGGGTCGCTGCTGCGGATGGCCTACCTGCTCACCCGCAACATCGCGGACGCGGAGGACCTGCTGCAGGCCGCGCTGGCCAAGACCTTCCAGGCGTGGGACCGGATCGAGGATCCGGGGGCGCTGGACGGGTACGTCCGCCGGGCCATGGTGAACACGCATATCTCCTGGTGGCGCCGCCGCCGGCTCGAGGAGTACCCCACCGAGGACATACCGGACCGGCCGGTGGACGACCACGCGGGCAAGAGCGAGCTGCACGACACGCTGCGCCGGGCACTCGACCGGCTGCCGGAGCGGATGCGGACCGCGGTCGTGCTCCGCTACTACGAGGACATGAGCGAGGCCGAGATCGCCGATGTGCTCGGGGTGAGCCAGGGCACGGTCAAGAGCACCGTCTCCCGCGCGGTCGCGAAGCTCCGGATCGACGCAGACTTGCTGGAAGGGTGACGATTCGGCGGGAGCGTGGCACGATCCCCACCAGGACCACTGTGCGCCCCGGCTGCCCGGCCCCGGCGCTCCCGGCAGGAGGTGGACCGTGCGCAGCACGATGATGGACTTTCCGCTGACCGTGACCTCGATCATGCGGTACGGCAGTTCCGCGTTCGGCGGTCGCGAGGTTGTGACGTTCACCGGTGAGGGCACCCGGCGCCAGACCTACGCGGAGACCGGGGCCAGGGCCGCCCGGCTGGCGAACGCCCTGCGCAGGCTCGGCATCGACGGCGATCAGCGGGTCGGCACGATGCTCTGGAACAACTCCGAGCACCTGGAGGTGTACCTGGCCGTGCCCTCGATGGGCGCGGTGCTCCATACCCTCAACATCCGCCTCGACCCGGCCCAGCTCGGTTACATCGCGACCCACGCGGGCGACCAGGCGGTGGTCGTTGACGCCACGCTGGTACCGCTGCTCGCGCAGGTGCTGCCGCACGCCGAGACCATCCGGCACGTGCTGGTGACCGGCCCGGCCGGGACCGCCACCCCGGGCGCCGCCGAGCTGGCCGGGCCCGGCCGCCAGGTGCACTCCTACGAGGAACTGCTCGGGGCCGAGCCAGACTCGTTCCAATGGCCCGTACTCGATGAGAAATCGGCGGCGGCCATGTGTTATACGAGCGGTACCACCGGCCTGCCCAAGGGCGTCGCCTACAGTCACCGGTCCGCCTACCTGCACTCGATGGCGGTCTGCCAGGGGAACGCGTTCGGCATGTCCGAGCAGGACCGGGTGCTGCCGGTGGTGCCGATGTTCCACGCCAATGCGTGGGGCCTGCCGTACGCCGCGGTGATGTCGGGCGCGGACCTGATCATGCCGGACCGGTTCCTGCAGCCAGCGGCGCTGGCGCAGCTGATCGAGGCGGAACGGCCGACGATCGCGGGCGCGGTCCCCACGATTTGGAACGGCTTGCTGCAGCATGTCCGCGAGCACGGCGGTGATCTATCGTCGCTGCGGATCGTCCCGTGCGGCGGCTCGGCGGTGCCGCATTCGCTGATCGAGGCGTACGAAAAGGAACTCGGGGTCCGGATCGTCCAGGCCTGGGGCATGACCGAGACGTCGCCGATCGGCAGTATGGCGCACCCGCCGGCCGGGGTGCCGGCCGAGGAGGCCTGGGCCTACCGGGACACCGCCGGCCGGCTGGTGTGCGGGGTGGAGGCCAGGCTGGCCGGGGACGGCGCGGACATCCTGCCGCACGACGGCAAGGCCGTGGGAGAGGTGGAGGTCCGGGGGCCGTGGGTCACCGGCTCCTACTACCTGGACGACGATCCGGGCAAGTTCCACGATGGCTGGCTGCGCACCGGCGACGTCGGGACCATCGACCCGCTCGGCTTCGTGACCCTCACCGACCGGGCCAAGGACGTGATCAAGTCCGGCGGCGAGTGGATCTCGTCCATGGAACTGGAGAACGCCCTGATGGGGCACCCGGACGTGGCCGAGGCGGCGGTGATCGGCGTGCCGGACGACAAGTGGGGGGAGCGGCCGCTGGCCACCATCGTCCGCAAGGACGGGACCACCGTGACCGCCGAGCAACTGCGAGAATTCCTGGCCGGGAAGGTGCCGAAATGGCAGCTTCCGGAACGGTGGTCGTTCATCGCCGAGGTCCCCAAGACCAGCGTGGGCAAGTTCGCCAAGACGCGGATCAGGGACGCGTTCGCGCACGGGGAATACCAGGTGCAGGAAGTCCGCTGAGGCCAGTGCCCGTTCCTGGGGTACGTTCCCGGGGTGTGTCGCTGCCCGCCGAGTGCTTTGCGGGCGAGGTCGCGGGGCCGGTACGCTGTGGCAGGCTCACAGGGCCCCGGAGGGCTCAGAGTCCAGGAGGCTTCGCCTAGTCCGGTCTATGGCGCCGCACTGCTAATGCGGTTGGGGTTCACGCCCCTCCGGGGTTCAAATCCCCGAGCCTCCGCAAATCACAGCCTCTCTCCGCAGAAGCGGAGGGAGCGCACGCTCGCGGCGGGGCGCAAGCCCGGTAGCCGTCACCCCTGGCGGCCGCTCACGCGGATCTTGGCGCCTGCGGGGTGGAGGGGGAGACTAGGGGCGGTAGCAGAGCTCCTGGTGAGCGGCGGGCAGCCGCGGACTGGGGCCGGAATTCCGGAGCCGCAATGGCTGACCGCATCACCTGGTACGACATCCTCGGGATCTCGCCAGGCGCCTCCTCTGAGTCTGTGAGGCATGCCTACCAGGACAAACAGACGCAGCTCAAGCATGACCGGATCGCTGACGCGCCACCGGAAGTCGCCGCCGCAGCAGCTCGCGGACGGAAAGCCCTCGACGCAGCCTGGCTGGTCCTGGGGAATCCCGCCGAACGCCAGCGGTACGACGAGCAAATCAGCATCACCGGTAACGGAGGAGGCCGCAACCGGACCGGCCCGGCCTCGTCGCGGCCGGCCCTTCCGGATACCGCACTTGCCGTCCTCGATCCAGGAGACGTACTGCTGGGAGGACTCGAACCAGGAGATCTGCTGGGAGGGCTCGGCGCTGCGCTGGCGGGACTCGGCGCGCTGGCCGCCTGGCTGGTCCCGCTTCCCCGCAAGTCGCGGCGCCAGTCCCAGGAGGTGATCGTGCCGGACGTCCGCGGCCTCTTCGCAAGCGCGTCCCTGGGCGTGCTCGCGAAGGCCGAGTTCCGCACTAGCACGGTCCGGCTGACCGAACATCCGATGCCGGTCGACGGCCTCATCGTCGGCCAGTCACCGGCCCCCGGAGAGAAGATGCTTCGCTCCAGTACCCTGACCATTCACGTATGGCACCCGCCGCGCCCGCAGCCACCGCAGCAATAGCCAGCCGCGCCCGCCACGTGCCCGATCAGGCAGCCGCAGCGGAGGACTGGCGAACATTCACTGTGCGGGTCTCCGGCCCGGGCTGGTAACTGCGCGAGTCGGTCCTTCACCTCAATCTATGGGCCGCTTTACTGCCAGTTGTCCTCGCTGGTGGGGAGGTCGTGCCAGGTGGTGGCCTCCCTGACCGCTGCGAGGAGGGTCCAGATCGCCGGCAGGCCGCGGTCGCTGGACGTCATCACGGCGACGGCCCTCCGGCTGAACGCGGCCGCGATCAGCGCGCACTGGTAGCCGTAGTTCCCGCCACCGTGCCCGAACTGCCGGTCCGCGTCATCATCGGACACCATCAGGCCTAGTCCCCAGCCCCCGGTCTGGGGTGTCACCATCTCCAAGGCGAGCTCGCGGGGAAGCAGCGCCCCGGGGTCCCCCGTGATCGCGGCCTGGATGGCCTGGCCGAAGCGCACCAGGTCGGCGGGGGCGCACCAGAGGCCTGCGGCGGCATGTTCGGGATACGTGTGCCAGGCCACCGGCTGCCCATCCACCAGCGGCGTCGCGGCATCCGACATGTCAGGCTCCGCGTAGGCCGCCGTTGTCATGCCCGCCGGCTTGAGCACCAGATCCGCTGCAAGGCCGGCGAACGGACGGGTGGTGACATCTTCCAGGAGTTGCTGGAGCACGACATAGCCGCCGCCGGAGTACTGGAAAGTCTTCCCCGGCGCTCCCTCCCGGCGCACCGGCGGGGTGTTGGCAGGCGGCCGGCCGTCGAGAATCTCGGTCAGGCTAGGCAGTGGCTCGCCCCGTTCATAACCGGGAAAGCCGGAAACCGTCAGCGCGCCCGTGTGGGAGAGCAGGTGGCGGAGTGTCACCGGCCCCGTCCCCTCCCGGCCCGGGAGGTGCCATGACGTCAGGTACCGGTTGACGTCGGCATCGAGGGAGAGCCTGCCCTCGGCTACCAGCCGCAGCACCGCCATGGCCGTCACGGGCTTGCTGATCGACGCCGCCTGGAACAGCGTCCCCTCCGCTACGCCCCAGGCCGCCGTCAGTTCAGCCGCGTCCGCAGCGAGAGCTATCGAAGCAGCGGGCACGGCTGCCGGGTCCGGTCGGTCGCCGAAGGCAGCTGCCAGCCGGGCACGCAAACTCACAACCCCTCACGCTAATGCCCTCTGCGCAGGGAGGGCACGGTGAAAGGCCGCGTGTGTGGCGGCTGGTCCGCCGTCATCGCTCCCTGAGGATGACGTACCTGCCCGTGCGCCGCGGTGCCGCCACCGCCGGTGCAATGATCCGCGGCCCGTCAGGGCATGACCTTGGCCATGACCTACTGGTCGCGTGCCCGCCGGGAGGCGGAGCGGCAGCTTGCCGACGTCCGCCGGAGGCTTTCGGCAGCCGAGAACGCGCTGGCCAGAGCACAGGCCGGGCTCGATGAGGCCAACACCAGGCTGGCGGAGGCTGGTGCCCGGATGGAGGAGGCGGAGCGGGTCATGGATGCCGCTCTCGCAGGTCAGGACCAGGCCCGGCGTGAGCGGACCGCATCGCGGCGGGCGCGCGACCGGGTCAGCGCCCAGGTGGGGCGACTGCAGCGGCGGGAGAACGAGCTGGCTGGCCGGATCGGCCGGATGCCGCCGTTAATGAACGGGGGGTCAGCGGGGCGGGCGCCGCCGGGCGTGGCTCAGCCGCCACCCCAGCAGGACCAGGTCGGCGACGAACAGGACCACTCCGATGATCAGCAGGTAGAACAGGCCTTTAGCGACCACGCCCGCGATTCCCAGCCCGATCGCCACGATGACCAGAAACAGGAACAGGATCATGTCATGCGCTCCAGCGGTGCGAGGCAGCGGCG
>JAIRTY010000523.1 GCA_031254715.1 Nocardiopsaceae bacterium
GCGCTCATCAAGGCGGTGCTGTTCGGCAACGGCAAGCCGGCCAACTCGGTCTTCCCGCCGCAGGTGCCCTTCTACCAGCAGGCGACCAAGGGCCTCCAGTACAACCTGACGGCCGCCAAGCAGGAGATGGCGAAGTCCAGCGTCCCGCACGGGTTCGCCACCACGATCCTGATCGACTCCGGGAACTCCGACCAGCGCACCGTGGCCACGATCCTGCAGTCGGAGCTGAAGCCGCTCGGCATCACCCTGAAGATCCAGCAGCTCGACCCGAACACGGTCAACAACAACCAGCAGAGCCTCAAGTACGACATCTCGCTGGCCTACTGGACCATGGACATCCCGGACCCGGACGAGCTCGCCACGTTCGCTGTCGACCCCAAGTCCGGCGCCCGGTCGTTCTTCACCGCCTACGACAATCCGACCGTGGTGAAGGACACCCACCAGGCGGAGAAGACGCTGGCCACCTCGCAGCGGCAGCAGCTGTACAACCAGATCCAGTCGGTGGCGGCGCAGGACGCGTTCATGGGCTTCCTCTACTACTCGCCCTACGCCTACGCGGCCGCCTCCGGCGTGCACGGCTTCTACGTGACCCCGCTCGGCAACTACCACCTGGAGAACGTCTGGCTGAGCAAGTGACCGCGCAGGCACGCACCCACCAGTAGCGAGGCGCGCATGGGGCGGATGGCGTTCGTCGGCCGGCGGCTGCTGCAGCTGATACCGGTGGCGGTCGGCGTGACCATCATCGTGTTCTTCATGGTCCACCTGATCCCTGGGGACCCGGCGCGCAGCATCCTCGGCATCCACGCCACCCCGGCCAAGGTCGCCGAGCTGCACAGGGAGTGGGGCCTGAACCGGCCGCTGATCAGCCAGTACTGGCTGTTCCTCGACCGGCTCGGGCACGGCAACCTGGGCCAGAGCCTGTACTACGGCGGCTCGGCGTCCGGGCTGATCCTGTCCCACCTGCCAGCCACGCTGTGGCTGATCATCTACGCGGCGGTGCTGGCGGTGCTGATCAGCGTCCCGCTGGCGATGATCGCGGCCAGCCGCAAGGACGCCATCCGCGACCACATGGTGCGGGCCGTCCCGCTGGTCGGCCTCGGCATGCCGCCGTTCTGGCTGGGGTTCCTGCTGATCTACGGGTTCGCGATCTCGCTGCGGCTGTTCCCGGTGAGCGGCTACGGCGCCGGGTTCACCGGGCACCTGCGGTCGATGTTCCTGCCCAGCCTGACCGTGGCGATCGCGCTGGCGCCGGTGGTCATCCGCAGCCTGCGCGCCAGCATGCTCACCGTGCTCGGCGCCGACTTCATCACCACCGCCCGGTCCAAGGGGGTACCGGGGACCCGGCTGTTCCTGCGGCACGTGCTGCGCAACGCGGTGATCCCGGCGGTCACCGTGCTGGGCATCAACATCGGCTTCCTGATCGGCGGCACGGTGATCATCGAGAACGTCTTCGCCATCCCCGGCATCGGGCAGCTCATGATCAACTCGATCTTCCAGCGCGACTTCCCGGTGGTGCAGGGGGTCACGCTGGTGTTCGGCGTCCTCGTCGTCCTGGTCAACCTGCTGGCGGACCTGGCCTACGCCGCGCTGGACCCGAGAGTGAGGTTCTCCCGATGAGCGCGATCCCGCTGGCCCCGGGCTCGGGACCGGCCGCCGTGACGCCGGAACGGGCGCAGAAGCGGCCGGCCCGCCGGTGGTACCGGCAGCCCGCGCTGATGGCCGGGATCGTGATCACCGGGGTCATCGTCATCCTGGCAGTCGCCGCGCCGCTGCTCACCTCCTACAGCCCGACCGCCCAGAACATCAGCCAGAGCCTGGCCGGGCCGGGCGGGCACCACCTGCTCGGCACCGACCAGCTCGGCCGCGACACCTGGACCAGGCTGCTGTTCGGGCTGCGGCTTGACCTGCGGATCGCGTTCATCGCGGTGCTGTTCCCGTTCTGCCTCGGCACCATCCTGGGCAGCCTGGCCGGGTATTTCGGCGGCTGGGCCGACACGGTGATCATGCGGGTGGTCGACATCGTGGTCGCGTTCCCGTTCTACGTGCTGGTCATCGCGCTGGTGTTCGTGCTGGGCCCGGGCGAGCGGAGCATCTACATCGCGATCACCGCGGTCGGCTGGGTGTCCTACGCCCGGCTCGTGCGGGGCGAGATCCTGGTCGCCAAGCGGCAGGACTACGTGCTCGCGGCCCGGGCCAGCGGCCTGCCGGCGGTGCGCATCATGGGGCGGCATCTGTTGCCGAACGTCATCACCCAGGGGATCGTGTACGCCATGTCCGACATCGTGCAGGACATGCTGGCGATCGTGACGCTCGGGTACTTCGGCCTCGGGGTGCCGCCGCCCACCGCCGACCTCGGCTCGATGATCAACGACGGGCAGAACTTCCTGTCCACCCACTGGCAGCTGACGACGATCCCCGGCCTCGCCGTGGTCGCCGTCGGCCTGGGGCTCTCACTGATCGGCGACGGCCTCGCCGACCTGCTCCGCCCGGGGCAGTCGTGACCGGGGTGCTGGAGGTCAGGGAACTGGCGGTCCGGATCAGCACCCGGCGCGGCGTGGTGCGCGCGGTGGACGGGGTGTCGTTCGACGTCGGCCGGGGCGAGGCGCTGGGGCTGGTGGGCGAGTCGGGATCCGGGAAGAGCATGACGCTGCGGGCCGTGCTCGGCGTGCTGCCGCCGGAGGCCCGGATCACCGCCGGGCAGGTGCTGCTGGACGGCACCGACCTGGTGCCGCTGGACGGTGCCGCGCTCAACCAGATCCGCGGCCCGAAGCTGGCGATGATCTTCCAGGAGCCGATGAGCGCGCTCAACCCGGTGATGCGGGTCGGCTGGCAGATCGCCGAGGGACCGCAGGTTCATCTCGGCTACAGCCGCGCCAGGGCCGCCGAGCGGGCGGTGGAGCTGATGCGGCGGGTGGGAATCCCCGATCCGGAGCAGCGGTTCCGCTCCTACCCGCACGAGTTCTCCGGCGGGATGCGGCAGCGGGTGATGATCGCCATCGCGCTGTCCTGCGACCCGGAGATCATCCTCTGTGACGAGCCGACCACCGCGCTGGATGTCACGATCCAGGACCAGATCCTGCGGCTGCTGGCGCGGCTGTGCCGTGAGGCCGGGACCAGCCTGGTGTTCGTCACCCACGACCTGCCGGTGGTGGCCCAGGTCTGCCAGCGGATCGCGGTGATGTACGGGGGCCAGCTGGTGGAGCGCGGCGAGGTGCGGGAGGTGCTGCTGGACCCGCACCACCCCTACACGCTCGGGCTGGTCCGCTCGGCGCCCGACGTCGAGAACGTCAGGGAGACCCTGGTGCCGATCCCCGGCTCCCCGCCCAGCCTCATCTCGCCGCCGCCGGGCTGCCGGTTCCACCCGCGGTGCGAGTTCGCGGAGGATGACTGCCGGGAGACCGACCCGCCGCTGCGGCCGCTGCCCGGCGGCCGGGCGACCGCCTGCCTGCACGACGAGCGCTGCGCCGGGACCCTCGAGCTGGACCGGGCCCGGCCATGACCGCCTCGCTGCCCGCCGCAGCCCCGCCCGGCCCCGCCCCGGGCGAGCCGATCCTGGCCGCGCGCGGGCTCGCGGTGTCCTTCCCGGCCGGCTCCCAGCTCGCGGCGCGGCTGCGGGGCGGCGAGCCCCGGGTGCTGCGCGCGGTGGACGGGGTGGACCTGGAGATCGAGCGGGGCGAGTCGCTGGCGCTGGTCGGCGAGTCCGGCTCCGGCAAGTCCACGCTGGCGCTCGCGCTGGCGGGGCTGAACCGGCCGCACGCGGGCGAGATCACCTTCGCCGGGCGGGCGATGCCGCGCCGCCGCTCCCGCGCCGACCAGCGCCGGATCCAGCTCGTCTTCCAGGACCCGTACTCGTCCCTGAACCCGCGGCTGACCGTGGGCGGCATGCTGCGTGAACTGCTGCGGGTCCACCGGCTCGTGCCCAGGGAGCAGGTGGCGCAGGTGACCGCCGAGCTGCTGGCGAAGGTGGGACTGGATGAGGAGGCCCTGACGGCGTACCCGCGCCAGTTCTCCGGCGGCCAGCGGCAGCGGGTCGCGATCGCCCGGGCGCTCGCGCTCCAGCCCGACCTGCTGATCGCGGACGAGCCGGTGTCCGCGCTCGATGTGAGCGTCCAGGCCACGATCCTCAACCTGCTCGCCGGGCTGCAGCGGGAGCTGCACCTCACGCTGGTGCTGATCTCGCACAACCTGGCGGTGGTGCGGCACCTGTGCGACCGGGTGGCGGTCATGTACCTGGGCCGCATCGTGGAGGTGGCACCCACCGAGCAGCTGTTCAGCGACCCGCGCCACCCCTACACCCGCGGCCTGCTGGCGGCGATCCCGAAGCTGACGGCGGCGGCCGCCCCCGACGGCCCGCCCGCCGTGGCCGGCGACCCGCCGAGCCCGCTGCGGATCCCGGCCGGCTGCCGGTTCCGCACCCGCTGTCCCATCGCGCAGCCCCGCTGCGAGAGCGAGGACCCGGCCCTGGCCGCGCCGCCCGGGCCCGCGGCCGCGCCGGGCCCGGACGGCCCGGCGCGGCACCTGGCAGCGTGTCATTTCGCGTTCACCGCGGACGCGATGGCAGCCGGGCCGCCACCGGACGGCGCCGCGGGCGCTGATGGGAGGCACCCATGAAGGTCTTCCTCTCCAGCGACATGGAGGGCACGGCCGGGGTGGTGGACTGGGAGCAGTGCGTCGGCGACGGGCCGCAGGCGGCGGCCGGCCGGGAGCTGCTGCTCGCCGAGGTGAACGCGGCCATCGAGGGGGCTGTCGCCGGCGGCGCCACCGAGATCGTGGTCAACGACTCCCATGCGGCCATGCGCAACCTGCCGCCTGCCGCGCTGGCCGGGGAGGCCTCCTACCTCTCCGGCAGCCACAAGCCGCTGTACATGATGCAGGGGCTGGATGCCAGCTTCGGCGCCGCGCTGTTCGTCTCCTACCACGGTTCGATGGGCGCGTCCGCCGGGCTCTCCCACACCTACAACCCGCGCGCGGTCATCGAGGCCAGGCTGGGCGGGGTGGTGACCGGCGAGGCGGGTATCAACGCCCTGGTGGCGGCACATTACGGAGTCCCGGTGGTGCTGGTGACCGGCGACCGGTGCGCGTGCGAGGAAGCGGCGGCCCTGATCCCCGGCATCTCCCAGGCCGTGGTCAAGGAGCATGTCAGCCGCGCGGCCGCGCACAGCCTGCACCCGGCCCGCGCCTGCGCGCTGATCCGCGATGCCGCCGCGAAGGCCGTCGGCACCGCCGCGAGCGCGCAGCCCCCGCCGCTGGCCGGTGCCACGCTGGAGGTCTCGGTCCGCACCACCGACATCGCGGAAGCGGCCAGCTGGGTACGCGGCGTCAGCCGGACCGGTCCGCGGGAGCTGCGCTTCGAGGGCGACAGCCCGCTGGACGTCTACCGTTCATTCTGCGCCGCGATCCTGCTCACGCGGACGGTGGCGGAGGTGACGTGACCACGCGCCGCGCCCCGCGGCTGATCGACATCGCCGAGGCCGTGGGGGTGCACGTGTCCACCGTGTCCCGGGTGCTCAACGGCGACCCAGCGCAGTCGGTCAGGCCCGAGCTCTCCGAGCTGATACTGGCCACCGCGCGGCAGCAGGGCTACCGGCCGAATGCGCTGGCCCGGGCGCTCAAGCGGCGGCGCACCGGGGCGCTGGCGTTCGTCATCCCGCTGCTGCGCAACCCGATCTGGGTGCGGATGCAGCGGGGCGCGCTGCAGCGGGCAGCCGAGCGCGGGTACGTCGTGATGATCATGGAGGAGCCGGGTGACGAGCCGCAGCCGCCGGGCCACTACCGCTACCTGGTCGAGGAGAGCCGGGCCGATGGCCTGCTGCTCGCCACCGCGCTGCGCGCCCCCGCGCATGCCGCCGGGGTGCCAGGGGTCCCCCACGTCTACGTCAACCGCCGCGGGCCGGTCCGCGGCAACGACGTGGTGATGGACGAGTCCGGCGCGGTCCGGCTGTTCCTCGGCCACGTGGCCGGCCAGGGACACCGCCGGGTGGCGCTCATCGACGGCCCGGCCGCTGTGGACACGGTGCACCGGCGGACGCTCGCGGCCAGGCGGATCTGCGCCGCCCGAGGGATCCGGCTGATCGTCCGGCACGCGGCACCGACCGAGGCGGGCGGCTGGGAAGCCGCCGACAGCCTGCTGCGGGCCGGCCAGTCCCCCACCGCCTGCGGGGTCGGCAGCCTCAACCAGTTGTTCGGGGTGATGGCGGCGCTGCGGGCACGCGGCGTGGGCGTGCCGGCCGCCATGTCGGTGGTGAGCTTCGACGAGGACGAGTGCCTGGCGTTCCTTGACGTCCCCGTCACCAGCGTGGCAATGCCGCTGGCCGAGCTCGGCGCGGCCGCCGTGGACGCCGTGCTGACCAGGATCGAGCGGGAGCCGGCCGGCGACGTCATGGTCAGCGACCCGATGCGGCTGGTGCCGCGCCGCTCGGTGGGGAGGTGCCCGGCATGACGGCGCACCGGCTGGACCCGGCGCCGGGGACCACCGCCGACGTGCTCTGCCGGGACCATCCCCCGGTGCTCACGGTGGACCCGGGCGACACCGTGGTCGTGGGCTCGCTGGACGCATCCGGTCACCTGGCCCGGCCGCAGCCGGGCGGCGAGGAGCAGCCGAAGATGTTCCCGGCCGGCCGCGGCCACTGCCTGACCGGCCCGATCGCCATCCGCGGGGCCGTGCCCGGCGACATGCTCGCTGTGCGGCTGGTCTCACTGCGGCCTGGCCCGTGGGGCTGGACCGTGGCCGCGGCCAGGGACACCCCGGTCACGCGGCGGCTCGGGCTGGCCGGCGGGCCCCCGGCGTGGCTGCGGTGGGAACTCGACGCGGCGGCGGGCACGGCCACCTGTGACCGCGGGCTCATGCGCCGGATCGCGCCGTTCCTCGGCGTGACGGGCATGCCGCCACCGGAGCCCGGCGAGCACTCCACCATCCCGCCCCGCGCCCTGGGCGGCGGCAACATCGACTGCAAGGAACTCGTTGCCGGGTCCACGCTCTACCTGCCGGTCACCGTCCCCGGCGCGCTGCTCTACCTGGGCGACGGCCATGCCGCGCAGGGCGACGGCGAAGCCGGCGGCACCGCGATCGAGTGCCCGATGACCACCGAGGCCGTGCTGGACCTGGCCGGCGGCCGCCCGCTGGACTCGATCCACGCCGAGACCCCGGCCGGCCGGGTAACGTTCGGCTTCGACGCCGACCTCAACACAGCGATGGGCGACGCGCTGGCCGCCATGGTCAGCTGGCTGCAGGCCCTGTACGAGCTGGACCGGGGCACCGCGCTGGCGCTCGCGAGCACCTGCGCCGACCTGCGGATCACCCAGGTCGCCAACCAGACCTGGGGCGTGCACGCTGTGCTGCCGGACGGCGTCCTGGTCCGAACGGGAAGGACGCGCAACCATGCGTGACATCGCACTGCTCGGCGCCCGCCTGGTGGTGGGCGGGTATCTGGCCGTGCACGGCGCCCAGAAGCTGTTCGGGGCGTTCGGCGGGGCGGGCCTCCACCGGGCCGGGGCCGGGTTCGAGCGGATGGGCCTGACGCCGGGCAAGCCCATGGCCGCCCTGGCCGGGGCGAGCGAGCTGAGCGGCGGCCTGCTGACCGCCACGGGCGTGGCCGACCCGGCGGGCCCGCTTGCCATCATCGGCACCATGTCGGTGGCGGCGGCGACCCACCGGGCGAACGGGCCGCTCAACGCCAGGGGCGGGTTCGAGCTGCCGCTGACCAACCTGGCCGCCGCCACCGCCCTGGCCGCGGCGGGCCCCGGCCGGCTGCGGCTCGGGCCGGGCCTGCCGCGCCGGCTCACCGTACTGGCCGCTACCGCCGGCGCCGTCCTCGCGGCCAGCTCGCTCGGCAAGCTGCTCAGCGCCGGCAATCACCATGATCATGGCGGATCGGGAGGGCCGCGGCCCGCCTGATTCCCCGCGATCATGAGCCTGTCAGCCGGCGGCGGCCTCCGCTGCCGGCTGCTCGACCAGCTCGCCCTCGATCGTGATCTGGATCTCGTTGCTGACCACGAGCTTGCCGTCCAGCACCGCGGCGAAGGTCACGCCGAAGTCGCGCCGGTTGATCGTGGTGGTGGCGCCGTAGGCGATGCGGTGCCCCATCATGCCGGGGTCGCTGAACTCCCCGTACCTGGTCACCTCGAGCGACACCGGGCGGGTGTTGCCCTTGATGGTCAGGTCGCCGGTGAGGGTGAAGCGATCCGGCCCGGCCGGCTCGACCCGCGTGCTCCGGAACGTGATCTCCGGGTACTTGCCGGTTTCCAGGAAGTTCGCCGAGCGGATGTCGTTGTCCCTGGCGTCGTTGTGGGTGCGGATACTGTCGGCCCGGATGGCCGCCTCGACCGTGGAGTTCTCCGGGTGCTCGGGGTCGATGTCCGCGGTCGTGCTCACCTCGGTGAAGTGGCCCCGGACCGTCATCATGCCGAGGTGCCGGGCTGAGAACTCCACCTGCGTGTGGTACGGGTCAAGCTGCCAGTTACCCATCAAGACCTCCTTGGCCGGGTTGCGCGGGTGCGGCAGCGGCGGGGCGGCGGGCCCGCCGGGAACCGCCGCGCGCCCGTCGGCGCCCCCCGTACCCGGACGATAGCCCTCGGTGAGCGGGGGAGCCACCACACGGGCGGAACCCGCCCCGGGCGGTCAGGGGCGGGTCCCGGCGGACGCGGTCAGGGGGTGCGCGGCAGGAGCTGCGCGACGGCGGCGACCGCGAGTCCGAGCGCCGCCATCACCTCCAGGCCAAGCGCGAAGGCGTGCGGGTAGGAGCCGCCGCCGAGGGCGTGGTAAAAGACAGCTCCGATCACCGCCACCCCGATCGCGTTGCCCGCCTGCATGCCGGTGGACAGCACTCCGGAGCTGGTCGAGGCATGCTCCGGCGTCACCCTGGCCAGGACGATGGCAGGCAGAACCGGCGTCACCAGGCCCATCCCGATCCCGGAGATCACCAGCCCCGGAACGAGCCAGCCGATGCCGTCGTGGGCGGCCACCGCGAGCAGCAGGTACCCGGCTGACACCACCACCGAGCCGAGGGCCAGCACCTGGCGGCCGAGCCGCGCCGCGGCCCGCCGGGACCGCAGCGAAGCCGCGAAGTAGCCAAGGCCGAGCGGCAGGAAGATCAGCCCGGACTCCAGCGCGGACAGGCCCCTGCCATCCTGCAGGTAAAGGGCCAGCACGAGGAAGAAGGAGGCCATGATCATCTGGTAGGTGATGGTGGTGACGGTTCCGGCGCTGACTGCCCGCTCCCGCAGCAGCGCCGGGCTGATCAGCGGGGACCCCGCCCGCGCCGCGAGCCGGCGCTGGTAGAGGCCGAACCCGCCGAGCAGCGGGACCGAGGCGGCCAGGCAGCCGAAAGTCCAGGCCGGCCAGCCTTGCTGCTGCCCCTCGACCAGCGGCAGCACGATAGCGACCAGGCCGAGCGAGACCAGCACGGTGCCGATGAGGTCGAGGCGGGCGGCGCGCGGCGCGCGGGTCTCGGGGACCAGCCGCAGGGCCATGGCCACCGCCGCCACGCCGACCGGGACGTTGATAAGGAAGATCGACCGCCAGCCCAGCCCCGCGGGATCCAGCCTGATCAGGACTCCCCCGATGAGCTGGCCGAACACCGCCCCGAACCCGATGGCCATGCCGTAGGCGGTAAACGCCCTGGCCCGCTGGGCGCCGGTGTAGAGGGTGCTGATGATGCCAAGGATCTGCGGCATCAGCATGGCCGCGCCCGCGCCCTGGACCACCCGGGCGGCGATCAGGACGCCGGCGCTGGGCGCCAGCCCGCACGCCGCCGAGGCCAGGGTGAAGAGCCCGAGGCCCAGGACGTACATCCGGCGCTTGCCGTAGAGGTCACCGAGCCGGCCCGCCGTGATCAGCCCGGCCGCCAGCGCCAGGCCGTACCCCGCCACGATGAACTGGACAGCCGAGGTGCCTGCGTGCAGGTCGCGCTGCGTGTCAGGGAGGGCCACGTTGACGATGAAGAAGTCGAGCAGGGTCATGAAGACCCCGGTCAGCAGAACCGGCAGCGCGCCCCGGGCGGGGCGGGTCTCGTCCCGGATCCCGGCAGGGACGGAGGTTGCAGCCGTACCAGCGGTGGTCATTCGACGCTCCTTAGTTGTCATTGCAAGTGATGACGCAGCGGTGCGGCGGGCCGCCGCGCGATCACGACGGCGCGGGTCAGGCGGGAACCTTGTCGAGGAAGCCGTGGACCTTGGAAATCCGGCCGTCGGCGGCCAGCACCAGCACGTCGAACCCCATCACCGCGCCGTCGCCGAGGCGCCAGCTGAACCGGGCGATGTCGTGGTGGGCATCCACCGGGCCGGCCAGCGTGAAGGCCTGCCCGGGGAACTGGCCCTGGATGACGCCGATCGTGGCGTCGATCTGGTCCGG
>JAIRTY010000537.1 GCA_031254715.1 Nocardiopsaceae bacterium
CATCCGGGGGAGTGTGACGTGAAGGCGATGAGGAGCGCGACCGCTGCCGTGCTGGCGGCTCTGACCATAAGCGGCAGCATGTTCGTCACGGCCGGCGCGGCGTCGGCTAGCAGCCTGCCGAAGGCTCAGTCACTTGAGTCCGGCGGCTGGCATCGGGGGTGGCAGGTCCGCCCAGGCTCGATCGGCTTGGGGTCCTACTTTGCCCTGAGGGGGCTCCGCTATTCCTACTGGTCTTCTTCCAGCGCCTCCGGGAAGGGCCAGCTGCTGATCAGCAACTGCCGCCCCACCTGCGCCAAGGCCGCGTACTGGACGAAGGCCTCCGTGTACTTCCACGACGCCAAGTCCCACAGCGGCCCTGGCCGCTACTTCCGGGACCTGAGGATCACCTACGGGCGGAATCACCACACGCTCTACCTTCACATCACCAGTGGCGGCAGAGGCTACTACTACTGACCAGGCTGATATCCGTTCCAGGCCAGGCCCACCGTCTCGGTGCCGGCCCGGCCATGATCCACGGGCTCTGCTACTGCTAGCCGGGGGCAGGCCCGGCGAAGACCCCCCACCGGGGGACGGCGTGGACGAGGTTCTCGGCGGCGAGGGTGCGCAGGACGCGGGTGATGGTGCCGTGGCCGACCTGGTAGTGGGCGGCGAGCTGGGCGGTGGTGGGCAGGGCTTCTCCTGGTGCCCATTCGCCGGCGGCCAGCCTGCGCCGCAGGTCGTTTTCGACCCGGGCGGAGGGGCGCTCGGCGGTGCGTGCCACATGGCCATCGTTGCCCGCCAAGATCACCTGTACCCATTGGACTATCTGTACTTGCTAGACAGCTTGGACAGTTTTGCGTAGAGTCCGGGGACGTGACCCCGCGTGAACAGGAGTTAACCGCGCTGGCCAGGAAGCACCCGGCGTGGCAGGTGTGGGTAGTCGAGTGCTACCTGGGCGGTCCGGTGTGGTGCGCCCGGCCCTGGGGACGCACCCGGCCCGTGCTCAACGCCGGCAGCCCTGAACACCTGAGCGAGGACATCGCCGGGCGTGAGCCCGCCCGTAATGGCGTGGAGGGGCCCGGCTGGGTGGCCGCTGATGAGGATGACGTCATCACGCCTGGCCCGCAATGCTGGCCGTCGCGGATGTGACCAGAACGTCCCGGACGCCAACCGGGACACTAACGGGCGATGATCCCAGGCCAGGACACCGCGCTGTGACCGGACCCTGGCAAGCGTCACGCAGATGCCGGAGCGCTCCATCAGCAGTTCGGATGTGACCCCTTATAGGGGGCCGGATCTTAACTGATAACGAGCTGCCGCCCGGTTACGGGGGGCGGACCTGGTCGGACTCGGGCTTGGGGACGCCGCGCAGGGTGGTGATCGCCTCCAGGGTGGACTGGTAGACGAACCGCTCGCGTTTCGGGCTGGCCAGGAACCGGGCGGCCGCGGCGATGGGGGCGGCGGAGCCGGGGCCGTCGCCGAGCGCCCGGGATTCCTCCACCGCCGCCTGCGCCGTCTTGACCACGTGGGCGACCATGATCGGCGCCGTGGAGTGGTCTTCGGCCGCGGCGCGGATCAGCGACCGTTCCAGCTCGGCGCGCGGCCCGGTGTAGCCATCGGCCAGTGCCACCGCCGCGTCGGGGTCGCGGCTGGCGATGGCCCGGTGCACCTCGGCGGCGTCCGGCGTGGGGTGCGGCTGCGGCCGGCCCCGCGCCGGGCCCGGGTTCCGTTCGTCGAACTGGCCGGTCCACTGCACGAACCAGGCTGCGTGGAAGAGCCCGCGCAGCACCTGCGGCGACCGATCCGCCGACCACGCCCAGCGCAGCGCGTTCAGGTAGGTCAGCGTGTGAGTGACGTCGAGCCAGCCCCAGTCGTTCGTATCGTCGAGGTCCAGTTCGATGTCGAACCTGGCCAGCCGCTCGGACGCCGCCCGGCCGGTCGCGTCGATCACGGCGGTCACCGGCGCGCCGCCCGCCAGCGCCCGGACCAGCGCGCCGAGCGCCTCGTCCGGTGAGCCGTCGGTGAGCGACCGCTGGTAGGCGAGCAGGCCGGAGCTGTTGCCTGACGGCCCGGCGGCCAGCGGGCCCGTGCCGGCCCCTGACGGCGCGGCCCCATCCGGCGCCAGCCCGGTCCCGGCCCGCGTCAGCGCCGCCAGGTCCGGCGCGGCCGCCTCCCAGGCCCGGAGGAACTTGCGCATGTACGGGAGCTTGTCGTAGCGGGTTCCCAGCACCATCTCGGGCACCAGCGGCGACAGCACCGCGTCTGCCTCCTGCCAGCCGATCTGGTCCAGCAGGTCGAACGCCTTCTGCACGAAGATCATCGAGTGCCCGTAGGCCAGGAAGTGATCGGTGACCGCGGTGAGCAGGGTGTGACGCAGCACCGGGCCGGGCACCCCGGCCGCGATCAGGCCGCGCAGCAGCGCCTCCGCCTCATCGGCCCGTTCCTCCTCGACCAGCACCGGGTAGGCGCGGAGCGCGTCGCCGACCGACCCGTACCGGGCGACCGGGTCGATCGGGTCTGGCCGGGGCCTGGCCGGGCGGCGGACCTGGCTGTCGGCGGCCAGCGACAGGCCCTGGATCACCGGCAGCGCGCTGAGCGACTCCTCGAAGAACCGGCTCATCCGCAGGCAGTCGGTCATCGTCGCGAGCGAATGGTCCCAGCCGTACTCGGCCCGCGGCGCCGCGTACCTGACGCCCTCGGCGATCACATCGGTCAGCGGGGTGCCGATCCGCTGCAGCCGCATCGCGTCCCGCGCCAGGCGGCCGGTGTCGAGGTCCTCCATCGCCGCGGTCAGGCTGCGGAACAGGTCCGGCCGGATGATCTCGGCCGGCGGGTCGGCGATATCGATGAACACCTGGCCGTCGCGGATCTCGACCGGATAGGTCCGGATGTTTTCCCCGCCATAACGGCAGGTGCCGGTGCTGAGCTCGAACTTCCAGTTGTGCCAGGCGCACGTGAGCTCGCCGTCCTTCACCTCGCCGCGCACCAGCGCGTAGCCCTGGTGCGGGCACCGGTTGTCGCTGGCGAACACCCCGCGCGGCGTCCGGAACAGCGCGATCCGCTTGTCGAGGTAGGCGAACGACCTGGCGCCGCCGTCGGGGATGTCAGCCACCGCCACCGCTCGCACCCAGTTACTCACGAAGCCTCCGCCCGTTCGGGA
Organism: Nocardiopsaceae bacterium; assembly: GCA_031254715.1. Classification (GTDB taxonomy): domain Bacteria; phylum Actinomycetota; class Actinomycetes; order Streptosporangiales; family Streptosporangiaceae; genus JAIRTY01. The sequence goes on from JAIRTY010000537.1 coordinate 3,140, forward strand.
TCCTGGGCGTGTCCCGCGGTCTCCGGCCTGCTGCGCGACGGCCAGGGCCTGCCGGGCACACCCGCTTGGCCAGGACGCTATTTCTTGAAGCCGGCTTGAAGTCAAGGGGCCGTCGAGCTGCGCACAAGCGCAGCCCAGGCGAACAGGCGGGCAGCCGGGCCGGCCGGACCGCACCGTCGCAGCGGGCCAGGCTCTTGACAAGTTTGTTTGGAAAGTATACGAACTAATCGGGGATTCAGGCGGTCCTGGTCGTGCGCGCCTGGCTGCGCGCCCAGCGGCCGCGGGCGGGAGCTGCCAGCGATGAGAAGCATCCTCCGTCACCACCCGGCCTCCTGGGTTGCAGCCGCCGTCCTCGCGGCACCGCTGGCCTGGCTCGGATCCTCCGCACCGGCCGCGCCGCCTGCCGGGCCGCCCGCCGCGCTTCCCGCCGGCGGCGCGGTTTCGTTAGCCGCGGCCGCCGCGCCGGCCCGTTCCCCCGCGGACACCGGGGCCAGCGACATCGCGAATCTGGGAGCCTCGGGCTGGCAGGTCCAGAGCAGCGCGACCGCCACCCAGGGCGGCGCGCAGATCTCCGCCCCCGGCTTCAGCACCGCTGGCTGGCTGCCGGTCAGCAACGACGACGCGGGCGCGCCCGGGACCGAGATCGAGGCCCTCGCGCAGAACGGCAAGTGCCCGCTCGACCCGGCGCTGCAGCCGGTCAACCAGGGCAGCAGCGGCCCGGCCAGCATCTACTTCGCGAACAACCTGCAGCAGTGCTACGGCTTCATGAGCAAGCTCGGCGCCGACACCGTCAGCCAGTTCAGCGTGCCGTGGTGGTGGCGCACCGACTTCACCGCCAGCGCGCAGTCCGGCCAGTACGAGACCCTGATCGTGAACGGGGTGATCGGCGCCGCTAACGTGTGGCTGAACGGCACCGAGGTGGCCACCTCCGGGCAGGTGACCGGCGCCTACACACGGTTCACGTTCAACGTCAGCAACCTGATCAGGGCCGGTACCAACTCGCTGGCGATCGAGGTCAGCCCCAACAACCCGCAGACGATGTTCACCCTGGACAACGTCGACTGGACGCAGATCCCGCCGGACAACAGCACCGGCATCCAGTTCCCGGTCCAGCTCGCCACCGACGGCGCGCTCGCCGCCGGCAACGCCCACGTGACCGAGCAGAACGCCGCCGACCTGAGCAGCTCGGCGCTGACGGTGAGCACCGACATCACCAACAACTCCGCCGCGGACCAGAGCGGAGTGGTGACCGCGGCCATCACGCCGCCGGGCGGGGGAGCGCCGGTGACGGTCACGCAGAACGTGACGGTCGCGGCCGGCGCCACCCAGACGGTCACGTTCACGCCGGCCCAGTACCCGGCGCTGACCATCAGCAACCCGCAGGTCTGGTGGCCCTACCAGCTCGGGTCGCAGCCGCTGTACACGCTGGCCACGTCGGTCAGCCAGAACGGCACCACGGCCAATTCGACCAGCGAGACCTTCGGCATCCGGACCGTCACCTCCTACCTCACCGGGTCATCCGCAGCCGAGCCCAGCGGCGCCCGGGCGTTCAAGGTCAACGGCGTGCCGATCGTGATCCGCGGCGGCGGATTCGACCCGAACCTGCTGCTGCACTACTCGGCCAGCGACATCGCCCAGCAGGTCGCGCTGATGAAGAACATGGGCCTGAACGCGATCCGGCTCGAGGGCCACATCATGCCGAGCGACTTCTTCCAGCAGATGGACCGGGCGGGCATCCTGGTCAACGCCGGGTTCCAGTGCTGCGATGCGTGGGAGCTGCAAAGCAGCGGGCTGACCAGCGCCGCCGATTTCCAGGTGATGCAGAACTCGGCCCTGGCCATCGGCCAGAGCCTGCGCGATCAC
>JAIRTY010000539.1 GCA_031254715.1 Nocardiopsaceae bacterium
CACGGTGCGGGGGGTCGCCGCCTACTTCGATTTGATCACCGACGACGGGCGGTTGTTCTTCGGCGACAGTTTTCATTTTGGGTTCTTCGCCGACGGTCGGCAGACCCTCGCCGAGGCGCTGGATGCTCACACCGACCTGGTCTGCGACCTGAGCGGGATCCGGCCGGGGATGCGGGTGCTGGATGTGGGTTGCGGCATCGGCGAGCCGGCGCGGCGCATCGCCTCCCGGATCGACTGCGAGATCGTCGGATTGAACATCAGCCGGGAGCAGGTCAGTCAGGGTCGTGAGCTGATCGCCCGGGCCGGGCTTGACGCGCGAGTGGACATCCGCCACGGCAACGTGCTGCAAATGCCCCTGCCCGATGGCAGCTTTGACGCGGCGATCTGCCTTGAGGTCGCCGGCGATGTCTGTGTGCGTGCAGCGGACAAGCCGCGGCTGCTTGCCGAGTTGCGCCGGGTGCTGCGCCCGGGCGGGCGGGTCGGTTTTACTGACCTGGTGTTCGACCGCCCGCCGACCGCAGCCGAGGACCGGGCATTGCGCGCGCTCCTCTACCACTCGGGCCGTGAGCTGGTCACCGACTGGCCGGGCCTGTTCGCCGCCGCTGGCTTTCAGCTGACAGTGGTGCGCGACATCCAGGCGCAGACCCTGCCGACCTGGCAGCACGTCCGAGCGGTGTACCACCAGAGCGCGGCGCAGGTACAGGCACGTTACGGCCAGCGGCTCGCTCCCGGTTTCGCCCGCCGTATCGACCGCCAGGTCGGCCAGGTCGCCGCAGCAATCGAACGCTGCGGTCGCTACCCGGCGCTTAGCGCTACCGCGCCCGGCACCCCGCCTGTGTCCCCCCAGGCCTTGCACCGTACTCACACCGCCGAACCCTGCCAGTAGGCCCGGCACCACCCGTGCCCGCCAGCCCGGCGATCACGGCTTATACCACTGTGCTGCCAGGTCTCCCGCACCGCGGAGCAGGCAGTAAGCCCAGCCATCCGTTGACCCCAGACGGTGCTGCGAGCGCTCCCGGAGCGGCGGAAGAGTAAGTTCGCGGGGCCAGCCGCTCTTTGTGCTAAACACTGCTGCGCGGCCGAGAAGGTGCGGACTTCCAGGGCGGTGAGGTCGCGGGGTCACAGCGGGTTAGCTGGCGGCCCGTTCGGCGGTCAGGGTCTGGCCGGCTGATCGCAGCCGCGCGGCGAGCTCAGCTCCCATCGCCGTCGCGGGGGTGAGAACGCCGGCCCGGGTGGGCAGGCTGTCGCCGTCCAGCGCCAGGCACAGTGCGCTCTCGCCGAGCATCACCGCGGTGGCGGCGTAACCGGGGTCGCCTTGGGCTTGCACCCGCGCCAGGTAGCGTGTGCCACTGGCGGTGCGGGCGTGGATGCGCATCCGGAAGTAGCCGGCTTGGCGGGCGTGTTCGCCCGGGCCGTCGCCGGGCTTGGGCAGGACCCTGCTCAGCGCCGCGCGGGCGGGTGGGAAGGCCATGCTGGCCATCGACGCTTTCAGCCCGGCCGCGAGCCCGGCAGCCAGGAGTGGCGCGGCGGGGCCACGGAACCCGGTGACCTCCCGGTAGCGGAACCGGCGGCCGTAGGCCCAGTCCTGCAACGCGTTACTGCGCCGCACCACCCGCGTATTGAACCCTGCCATGACGAACGGGCCGGCCCACAGGCCCAGTTCCGGTTCGTGGCGAGGCCACTGCAGGTCGGCTTCGTCGCCGAGGTTGGGCTCGGCGGCCCGGTCCGGGCTGAGCGCGTAGGGGTCCTCCACCAGCCGGCGGGCCTGCGCGCTGGCCCGCATCTCATCCCACTGGCCGATTCCTGAGGCCAGCGTCCCGCCGCTCAAACCGCCGCGCATGGCGGTCACTACCAGCGTGGCGTCTTCCAGTTCGCCGGCCCCGTCGGCGCGGGCGGCCTCGTGCAGGGACAGCACGCCCAGGTCCGATGGGATGGAATCGAAGCCGCAGGAATGGACGATGCGCGCGCCCGAACCCGCCGCCAGGTCTTGGCAGCGGTCGATGCTGTCCCTGACAAACAGCGTCTCCCCGGTCAGGTCCGCGTAGTGGGTCCCGGCGCGGGCGCAGGCCTCAACCAGCGCCAGCCCGTGGCGCCGGTACGGGCCGACCGTGGTCGCGACTACCCGGGTGCGGCGCGCGAGTGCGGCCAGCGACGCAGGGTCCGTGGCGTCCGCCGCCACCAGCGGCCACCCGGAGGCCGGGCCGCTCAGGCCGGCCTGGACCTCGGCGAGCTTGCGCGCGGACCGCCCGGCCAGGCCGATCCGGACTCCGGTCGGCGCATGTCCGGCCAGGTACTCCGCCACTAGCCGCCCGGCGAACCCGGTGGCGCCGAACACCACCAGGCCAAATTCGCGGTCATCGCTCACCCGCCCATCGTCGCAGGCTCAGCCGCATGGGCGGGCGGGTCCAACCACACCGGAGTCTGCGCAGCTCATCGGCCGCCCGACGGAGGTACCCCGGCTGGAGCTCTCGAGCTTCGTCCGGCCAGCTCACCAGCCCGGATCACCTGCCGCTATGGCCAACGAGCTGGGGCTGCGCAACGTGGCCTTCGAGGTCGGCGACCTCCAGGCGGCTGTCGACTGGCTGGTCGCAGATGGCTACGGGCTGGTCGGCGGCATCGGCCAGTACGAGCACATGTGGCGCATGGCCTACGTGCGCGGTCCGGAGGGAATCATCGTCTCCCTGGCCGAGCGGATCGGCTGACGCGCCTTCGTCGCGGCCGGCCGAGAGTGCAGCCTGGCGGGCCGCGCATACTGTCCGCATGCCTGTGCGACTTCACCACATCGTCATTGACGCGCACGATCTGCCTGGGCTGGCCCGGTTCTGGACGCAAGCGCTCGGCTGGAAGGTTCTTTCTGAGCGTGAGCGCGAGGTCGTCATCGGGCCGGACGAGAATGCGCCGGTCGGAATGTGCTTCATGCCGGTCACCGATCCCAAGAGCGTCAAGAACCGCATGCACCTCGACGTGACCACCAGCGCCCAGGATCGTGACCAGGAGATCGAGCGCCTTTTGGCGCTCGGAGCCCGCAGGGCCGACGTAGGGCAGACCGGCGCAGAGTCCTGGATTGTGCTGGCTGACCCTGAGGGCAACGAGTTCTGCGTGATCCGCCCGAAGCAGACGCTCATCCGTTGAAGACCAGCCCAGTCCAGATCGCCGCGGTCACCGGCATGAACGGATGCCAGCAATGATGAGGCGACCGCTCGGATAGGGGGTGACGATGAGGCAACCGACGCTGTTCCTGACTGTGGGGCTCCCATGCACCGGGAAGACCATTGCTGCGCGCCCTCGAACCCGGCAACAACGTCGTGATCGACTACGGCCTCTGGGGCCGGGACGAGCGTCCGTTGGGCTACGACCCCTGTCTGCCGGCCGGCCTCGTCAGCTGATCGCGCGGAGAGTGCCGGCGGGCTGGCGGCGCAGCCGTTCCATGGCTTGCGCGGTCGTTTCGTCGGCGGGCAGGAGGACGACCAGTTCCTGCGCGTCGGCGCGCGGCAGTTCCAGCCGTTCTCGCTGCCACCGCAGCTCGTGCGCAGTGGGGTGGTTGAGCCGGAGCGGGAGCTGTGGCGGGGGCAGGTGGCGGCTGAGGCGGCGGGTGAACTCCTGCCCGGCGAGCGGGGCGAGTTCGGCCTTGAACCATTCGGAGGCCTCCGCGGACGGCCCGAGCCACAGGTCGAAGGCCTGTTCGTCGGCGACCTGGTCCCAGTCGGCGAAGAACGTCCGGGCCCGCGGATCGGTGAACACGTACCGCGTCAGGTTCGGCGCCTGTGTTTCCAGTAGCCCGCTGCCGCGTGTCACCAGCTCGAACCCGCTGGTGTGCGCGAGCACGTCGCCGAGCCGGTTGGTGACGAACGCGGCCGCGGGCTCGAGAAGCTGGAGGGTCTCCAGCACGGCGGGGCGGAGGTTGCGGCTGGGCGGCGCTGGCCGCCGGTGCCCGGCGCAGGCTCCGCCGGTGATCTTGGCGAGATAGCGCAGGTGGCCGCGTTGGGCGGCGTCCAGGCTCAGGGCGTCGGCGAGGGCGCTGACAACAGCGGGGGAGGGGTTGCGGTCCCGTCCTTGCTCGATGCGGGTGAGGTATTCGACGCTGATCCCGGCGCGGATGGCCAGGTCTGAGCGCCGCAGCCCCGGGGAGCGCCGACGGCCCCGGTCGGGAATCCCGAACGACCCGGGCTGGATGCTGTCGCGCTTGGCGCGGACGAAGTCGCCCAGTGGCGTGCCCATGCCCGCAGTGTAGTGGCGGTGCCGGTGCGCCCGGCTGCCGCAGGGTGGCCCTGCGGGGGCCAGCCTGGGCCCGGTCTGGCTGCCAGCGCCGCCACGATGGACCGTGGTGTGCATGAGTGGGAAGCGCAAGCTAGTGATCGTCATCGGCAGCGTCCGCCAGGGCCGGTTCGGGCCCGTCGTTGCCTCGTGGGTCGCCGGGCAGGCACGCATGCACGGCGGGTTCGACGTCGAGGTCGCAGACCTCGCCGACGCCGAGATCCCGTTGTCGTTGCCGGAAGTGCCGCCGAAGTTCGCCGGCGATTCCTACCCGCGGCCGGCAGGGATGGCGTCCTTGACGTCCAGCCTGGTGGAGGCGGATGCGTTCATCCTGGTCACGCCGGAGTACAACCACGGCTACCCCGCGTCCTTGAAGGCCGCCATCGACTGGCATTTCACCCAGTGGACCGCCAAGCCCGTGGCTTTCGTCAGCTACGGCGGCGCAGCCGGAGGCCGTCATGCCGTCCTCCACTTGGAGAACGTGCTCACCGAACTGCACGCGGTGACCATCCGCGACGGGCTGGCGTTCCCGGACTACTTCGCGACATGGGAAGAGGGCCAGCCACGGGACCCCGAGGCGCCCGGGTACGCCAAGGCCATGCTGGACCAGCTCGCGTGGTGGGCCTCCGCGCTCAGCGCGGCACGCGACGCGGCCCCGTACCCCGCCTGAGTGGAGTCCTCGTGGACTACACCAGGCTCGGTCCTTCGGGGCTGAGGGTGAGCCGCATCGCGCTCGGCTGCATGGGATTCGGCGACCCCGGCCTCGGGGTCAATCCCTGGACGATGGATGACGCCGCCGCCGCGCCGATCTTCCGCCGGGCGGCCGACCTGGGCATCACGCTCTGGGATACCGCCAACGTCTACGGTCACGGCACCTCCGAGGAGGTCGTCGGACGCGCCATCCAGCGCTACACCCGCCGGGAGAACGTGGTTCTCGCGACCAAGGTCCACCTTCCGATGCACCCTGGTCCCGGCGGGTCCGGGCTGTCCCGCAAGGCGATCATGGAACAGGTCGACGGCTCACTGGCCCGGCTGCAAACCGACTACATCGACCTCTACCAGATCCACCGCTTCGATCCGGGCACCCCGGTCGAGGAGACGATGCAGGCCCTCGACGACGTCGTCAGGGCCGGGAAGGCGCGGTACATCGGCGCCTCCTCGATGTGGGCCTGGCAGTTCTCCAAGCTGCAATACATCGCCGAGCGGCACGGGTGGGCCAAGTTCATCTCGATGCAGGACCAGTACAGCCTCGTGCAACGCGAGGAAGAACGCGAGATGTTCGGCCTGCTCGCAGACCAGGGCGTCGCCAGCCTGCCCTGGTGCCCATTGGCCAGGGGACGTCTTGCACGCCCTTACGGACACCGGACGGCACGCTCGGCGGCAGACCCTGTCGGCCAGCGGTTCTTCGGCGACAGCGATCGTTCCATCATTGATGCCGTCCACCACGTCGCGACCGAACGCGGCGTCCCCATGGCCCAAGTCGCGCTCGCATGGGTGCTCGGCAACCCCGTGGTCGTCGCTCCCATCGTCGGAGCGACCAGCCCGCAGCACCTCGACGACGCCGTAGCCGCCCTCGATGTGCGGCTCACCGAAGAAGAGGTCAAGACGCTCGAGGCCCCTTACACGCCGCGCCAGCCGACCGGATTCTGACGTCGGCGGCCACGCGGGCAAGCAGTCCGCGATCGCAAGGAAAGGCCGTAAGAAGAAGGCCTGACTACTGGGCCAGGGCGCCCATCGGGTCCCAGGCCGGCAGCACGATCGGCTCGGCATCCAGAGCGCTCTGCAGGTCGGCGGGAAGCGCGCTCTTGCGGGCGGCGATCTCGAAGACGTACTGGCTGAACCAAGAGTCGTTCATCGTGAAGAAGCCGTCCTTGCCACGGTCCGAGCCCCAGCTGTTCTCCACGCGCCAGCGCCGGGTTACCTTGTCCAGCACATCGACCCCGGTGAAGAGCATCGCGTGAGTCATCGCGCTTTCCCGGTACGCGAGGCGGGCGGCCTTATCCAGGTCGAACGCGGCGTCGTAGACAGATGGCAGGTCGTAGAGCTCAGCGTCCCAGAACGCGTAATCGTTGCTCATCATCTTGCCGACGTCGCAGCCGAACCAGACCGGCTCGCCGCCCTGGATCGTGGCCGCGGCGACGTCCTTGATGACCTGCATGTCGACGTTGAGGTAGATGACCGGCGGGCCGCCGATGACGTTGCCGAGGTACTCGACGGTGAAGGTCCGGCCGACCGGGCTGGATGGCCGGGGGTCGTTGACGAGGCAGACGTAGTCGCTGACCGGCAGGTCTACGTACTTGGTGGCGAACTGCTGCGGGGTGAGAACGCCCTCCCGGCAGAACTTCTTGTCTTTGTCCGTCCACTGCCAGTCGAAGCGCTCGGGCGGCGTACCCAGATGGATGCACAGGATCCGGTAGACGACTTGCATGATCTCAGCCTTGGCCGCACGGGCCGCCGCCAGGCCCTCGGCTGTAGCTGCGCGGACAGTCCGCGCGCCGCGGCGCAGCTGATAGCGCAGGATCGAGTTCATCCGGGACGTGTCCGACGAGCTCTGCGTCTCCGGCATGTAGCCCTTCGGGATCAGGCCGTGCTTGGCCACCAGAGCGGCGAACATGTTCCACTGGCCGCCGTCACTGGCTGCCGACTCCAGCAGGTAGGCGACCGTACGGTCGTCGAGGTCGCGGTTTGCGGTTTCGATGATCGCCTCGAGGAAGTAATTGGCGCGCTCGAGCTTGTCCCAGAACATCACGTAGTTCTGCGAGAACTCGAACTCCTTGAGCCCGGTCTTGCGCATCACGCCGACGCGCAGCAGGTTCAGTCCGGCAAACAGCCAGCAGCGGCCGCTCCGCTCCTGGTTCGTGACCTTCCAGTCGTCCAGCGTTGTCGACACGGAATGGTCGATGCTGCTGACGATCTCCCGGTTGATGGCGACGTCGTCGATGGTCACCCGGGTCACGGCATTCTGGGCAAGCCGGTAGATCGGGCTCGCGGAGAAATCCTTGCGCAGTCGTTCCAGGTCACCGTCAGTGAGCGTTCTGTCCACCAGAGCATCCTCTCGCGTCATAGCCTCGGCCTGTTTCCAGGTTAGATGCCGACGCTGAGCTGTCCCGGTTTCGTCGCGACGCGGGACGTCCGCAGCCAAGCCATCCGCAGCCAGCCAGCGCCCGCAGGCGTGGCATGGGACCGTGTGGCTGTCGCTCTGGTTAGGCGTTCAGTTGCTTGATACGGGTCACGGCGTCGGGGTTCTCAGACCCCAGACGGCCAGCCCAGCCAGCGTTCACCAGCGGGTAGTGATTCATGAGGATCATGGTTTCGCGTGTATTGGCGATGTCGCGGTATGCCTTATCGACGGCAGCGAGGATCTTCGCCGCCATCGTGCTCTTGGCCTCAAGGCTGACGAGTTCGGGGGCCTCGAGGAAACACACGGGCTTGACCGGCTCGGCGTTGATGCGGCCATCCATGGCGACGTTGCCGGGAGGATACTCGCGCAACCAGATCCGGATGTCGTGAATCCGGTAGGCCTCGCGGATCGCCGCGGTGATCTCTCGCATCATTTTCCTGCTTGGCATCGGGCCGTACTCCCGTGGGAGCTTCGACGAACAACCCTGGCATCTCTGGACCCTCTCTGTTGTGTGCCACCGTCCCTCTCGTTCATCCATACAGTACTGTATGGATGAACGATGAGTCTGCGCGGGTCATGCCGCGCGATCCGATGGAGATGGACGATGGCTGCCCCGACCCGCACGCCCCGCAGCATGTGGATCCACGCGGGCCTGCGTGCCCTTACCGCCGGCGGCCCGGACGCCGTCCGGGTGGAGCTACTGGCCAAGGACCTCGGCGTGACCAGGGGCGGCTTCTACTGGCACTTCAGCGACCGCAGCGCGCTGCTCGAGGAGATGCTCGACAGCTGGGAGCGGGCGACCACCGAGGAGGTAATCGAGCGCCTTGAGGCCGAGGGCGGCGACCCCGGTTCCAAGCTGCGGCGGCTTCTTGCGCTCACTTCGTCAAGGGTGCTGATGACCGACCTCGCAGTCCGAGACTGGTCCCGGCGCGACCCGGCGGTCGCCGAGCGCCTCCGGCGCATCGACAACCGGCGGATGTCATACCTGCGGTCGCTCTTCGCCGCCTTCTGCCAGGACGCGGACGAAGCTGAAGCGCTCTGCATGCTCTTCTTCTCACTGCTCATCGGCAACCACTCCATCGCTGCCGAACACAACGGGCGCAGCCGTGCGGACGTGCTGGAGCGCGCCCTGACACGACTGCGGGCCCCGGCCACCTGAACCCGCCCGAGCGCCGGCCCGCCGTTCTGAATGGATATCGGCTCAGCGCAGGGTGAGGCGTCCGGCGTCCGGATTTGTCATTCTGGGTACCCCGGGGTTGCAGGGGGGTCCTGGAAGCCGTCCGGGTTGCCCGGGGGCCGGCGCTTCGTCAGCCCCATCGCCCGCAGCCAGCTGACCGGAGTGGGCAGTGCCGGTACGGCAGGGCCGAGCGTGGGAGAGGCGGCCAGGCGCCGATGCCGGCGCGGGAGGTAGTCCGCGGTCAGCGGGTGAGCGGTCAGCATCTGTGCCAGCGACGGATAGCACGGCACGCCGTAGTACCTGCCCAGAATCTCCGCAAGGTCGCGGCGGCGAAGCCCGCGCGGCGGGCAATCGGGGCTGGCGGGGCGCACGTGCAGACCCAGGATCCGGGCCTTGCCGCACCGGCATCCCCGGGTGCCGATCCTGGTCCTCCCGTAGCCCTGGATGACCCCGACCACCTCGCCCCGCCAGTAGTAGTCGCAGCGCCAGGCGTACCGCAACGCCCAGTACGCCCAAAACCCGCACCCGCATCCCGGCGCGGGCACCACGTCACGACCACACGGCGGGCACCCGGGACGGCCGCTGCCGCATACAGCCGCGTTCTCCCCACGCCGCCAGAAGCCGCCGAAGACCCCGGTCAACAGGCCCTCCACCAGCCCGGTACCGTTCGCAACCGACTCCGCCGAGGTCATATCCACATGCCACAGCCGCACGCCTATCACCGAACCGGCCGCCAGCGGCAGATCGCGGCCGCTGAACCCCGGCAGGCCCTGCCCGGCCGACGCGATCATCCCGCGGCAGGCTCCGTCGCCGGCTCGGCCGGCGGCTGCGCCGGCATCTCCTCGGGCAACGGCTCTAGCTCGATCTCGGTGATCTCCTCGCCGATATCACCCATCGATATCACCCACATCGCCGTCATCGCCTGCCACGCCAGCAGGCGACCATCAGCACCCGCCACAGCCGGCGAACATCATCACCGCTCAGACTGTGCCAGCAGAACCACCAGGCTGGCCGAAGGGCCCGCGGCCGCGATACCACACGGACAACACGTGCGGCCACCGGCAGAGCCGCCTTTCGGTCGGCCGCCACTTACTTATGCCACGCTACCCCCGCCACCACCGGCAAGAAAGGGCACCGGCGCCGGGCACACCGCCACCTCGGGACGGGCGGAGCCAGGGACCGTGCGGGCCGATCATGG
>JAIRTY010000585.1 GCA_031254715.1 Nocardiopsaceae bacterium
CGGCCTGGGTGCCGAGCAGGCCGAAGAAGATCACGCCGATGACCGCGATGCCGATTGAGTTGCCGAGCTGCAGGCCGGTGTTGAACACCCCGGAGGCGGAACCGGCGTCGCGGCGGGGCACGCCCGCCAGCACGATGTCGGCCAGCGGGGCGATGACCGCGCCGAGGCCGATGCCAGCGGCCGCGAGCCCGGGTGTGAGGTCCCAGGTGGTCACCGCCGCTCCGTAGTGGCTGACGGTGATGATCAGGCCGCCCATCGCGGCGGTGGTGATCAGCGCGCCGGTCATGGTGACCCCGCGGCCGAACCGCGGCGCGAGCCGGGCGGCGGCGCCGGATGACACCAGGACGCCGGCCGAGAACGGCAGGAAGGTGAGCCCCGCGTGCAGCGGCGTGAAGCCCAGCCCGGTCTGCAGGAACAGGGTGAGGACCAGCCCGAACGAGGCGATCCCGAGGAAGAACGAGAGCGCGACGGCCATCCCGGCGGAGAACCCCCGGCGGGCGAACAGGCTCAGCGGCACCAGCGGCGAGCCGTCCCGCCGCTCCCTGGCCCGCTCGTACCAGGCGAACGCCGCGAACACCGGCGCCGAGGCGGCCATCATGGCGAACGTCCAGGCCGGCCAGCCGATCTGGCGGCCCTGCACCAGCGGGTAGAGCAGCAGCACCAGCGCGGCGGTGACCAGCCCCACCCCCGCCGGGTCCAGCCGCGGCGGCTGCTGCGCCCGCGACTCACGCACCAGGACCGCGGAGGCGATCACCGCGATGATGCCAACCGGGACGTTGATCAGGAAGATCGGGCGCCAGTCCAGGCCGAACAGGTTGTGGCCGATCAGCAGCCCGCCCAGCAGCGGCCCGCTGACGGTGCCGAGGCCGGCCGTGACGCCGAACCCGGCGAGCGCCTTGATCCGTTCCGCGGGCGGGAAGATCACCTGGATGACTGCCAGCACCTGCGGCACCATGATCGCGCCCATCGCGCCCTGCGCCACCCGGGCCGCGATCAGCATGCCCGGGCTCTGCGCGGCGCCGCACAGCGCGGAGAAGATCGTGAAGCCGGTCACGCCGATCAGGAACAGCCGCTTCCGGCCGAAGATGTCACCCAGCCGCCCGCCGGTGATCAGCACCAGCGCGTAGGCCAGCGTGTAGCCGGCCAGCGCCCACTGCACGTCGGCGTAGCTGGCGTGGAGGTTGCGCTGGATGGACGGGATCGCGATGTTCACGATCGAGACATCCAGCAGGTTCATGAAGGCCGCCAGCAGCAGCACTATCAAGGTCAGCCAGCGCCGAGGGTCCGGGCGCCGGACGGCCGGCGGTGCCAGGGCGTGGGCATCGGATGTCATCGGGATCTCCGATCAGCCAGCGTTCAGGACTAGACTTGAGAAACTAGCATCTCATGAAACTATTATCTAGTCTACTTAGATAATTGGAGGACGAGGTATGTCCGGAGAATCGCCAGCCGCGTCGGCTGAGGGGAACGGGAGCGCGGGCAGCGGGATGCACGGCTGGGACACGCCGTGGGCGGAGCAGTTCGCGGCCGAGCCGGGACGAGAGGAGCGCGCCCGGCTGGCGATGGCGTTCGCTGCCGCGGTCCGGCGGACCGGCGCGATCATGAATTTCATGAGCCAGGCCGCTGCCGACCGGATCGGGGTCAACGCGACCGACCTGAACTGCCTGAACATCCTGAGCTTCGCCGGGCAGATGACGGCAGGCGAACTGGCCCGGGAGACCGGGCTGACGACGGCGTCGATCACCGGCGTGGTGGACCGGCTGGAGCAGGCCGGTTTCGTTGCCCGCGAGCGTGACACCGCCGACCGCCGCCGGGTCGTCGTCCGCCTCAACCTGGACAAGGCGCTGGCCGAGGTGGCCCCGGTGTTCGCGCCGATGCTCCGGGACTGGAAGCGGATGGCGGACAGCTACAGCGACGACGAGCTATCGCTGATCGTCGGCTTCTACGGCCGGATGCAGGAGGTGCTCCGCGACCACCTGAACCGGCTGCGCGAGAAGGACGGCACCGGCAGCTGAGCCGGGCCGGGGTCACATCGCCGGGGCCTGGTCGGGTTGATGGGTGAACTCGGTGATGAGCTGCGCCAGCCGGGCGGGCTGGTCGAGCGGGACGAGGGTGTAACTGTCGCCGATCTCCGCCAGCCGCGCGTGCAGGAGCCCGGCGAGGCGGCGGCCGTGCTCAGGTGGCATCACCCGGTCATCGGCCGCCCAGGCCACCAGCGCGGGCCGGCCGAATCCGGGCAGCGACTGCGCCGCGTCGAGCAGCAGCTGCTTGTCGGCGAAGACCGCCCGCAGCATACGGACCGTGTCGTTCCTGATCTCCGGCTGGGTGAGGACCGGCCGGACCCACGCGGCGGTGGCGGCGTCGCCGCGCTTGGTCAGCCATCCGAACGCCAGCGGGAGCCGGCGGGCCGGCCGGAGCCGCAGCTGCTGCATGGCCAGCCCGAACAGCGGCGGCGGGAGCTTGCCGGCCAGGGCGAGCGTCTTGCCGGTCAGTCCCGGCAGGAAGTTGCCGAACGCCTCGCACGAGACGAGCACCACCCGGCCGACCCGCGGCGCCCCGCCGGTGATGAGCAGCTGGGCGATCGCTCCCCCGGTGTCGTTGCCCACCAGGGTGGCGTCCGCCACGCCGAGCCGGTCCAGGAACTCGCCGGCCAGCCCGGCGAGCCCGGGCAGTGACAGGTCAGCGCCCGGCTTCACCGGCCGCCGGTGCGCCCCGAGCGGCAGCACCGGTGCCAGGCACCGGTACCGGGGGGACAGCCCGGCGATCAC
>JAIRTY010000592.1 GCA_031254715.1 Nocardiopsaceae bacterium
ACCCGGAGGCTGATCGGGCTGGTCGCCGCCGATCACCGGGACGCGGAACGCGCCCGCAGCTCGCTGGCGGCGCTGACCGGCCGCGAGCGCGAAGTGGTGGTCGCGATCGCGCAGGGCAAGTCCAACGCGGAGCTGGCCGGGGACCTGTTCATGAGCGTGGCCACCGTCAAGGCCCACGTGTCGCGCATCCTGGCCAAGCTCGCGCTTGACAACCGGACTCAGATCGCGCTGCTGGCCCATGATGCCGGGCTCGCCTGACCCGCCGGGACCCCCGACCAAGGCCGGCCGTATGTCCGCCATCCGGCCGATGCGGGCCCCGGCTTGGTCCCGGTACCTTCATGCTGCGCCGACTGGAGGGGGCATCGTGGGAATCGCCATCGCAGTGCGGGATCTCCGCAAGTCCTACGGGGAGCTGCGGGCCGTGGACGGGATCAGCTTCGAGGTGGCCGAGGGCGAGTTCTTCGGCATCCTGGGGCCGAACGGCGCGGGCAAAACCACCACGCTGGAGATCATCGAAGGGCTGCGGGAGCCGGACGGCGGGGAGGTGAGCCTGCTCGGGATGCCGTCCTGGCCGCGCAACCCGGCACTGCTGGGGCGGATGGGGGTGCAGTTGCAGGCCACGTCGTTCTTTGAGCGCCTCAGCGCCCGCGAGCAGCTGCGCACGTTCGCGGCCCTGTACGGGGTGAGCGAGCGGCGGGCGGACGACATGCTGGAGCTGGTGGGGCTGACCAGCAAGGCCGCGACCCGCACCGAGAAGTTGTCCGGGGGCGAGGCCCAGCGGCTGTCCATCGCCTGCGCCCTGGTGCACGGGCCGGATGTGCTGTTCCTGGACGAGCCGACCGGGTCGCTGGACCCGCAGGCCCGCCGCAACCTATGGGACCTGCTGCGGGCGATCGCCGCCCAGGGCCGCACGGTGGTGCTCACCACCCATCACATGGACGAGGCAGAGACCCTGTGCGAGCGCGTGGCGATCATGGACCACGGCAGGATCCTGCAGACCGGCCCGCCGGCCGCGCTGATCCGCGCGCTCAGCCGGCCGGTCCGGGTCAGCGTCGAGTCCGGCCGGCTGAGCAGGGACGAGGCCAGGCAGGTGGCGGGCGCCGCGGCCATGACCGACGACGGGGTGTCCCTCAGCTTCACGACCACCGACCCGGGCACGGTCCTGGCCGGCCTCGCCGCGCATCACGCACTGGCCGGCCTGCAGGTGCAGGGCGCCACTCTGGAAGACGTGTTCCTCGACCTCACTGGGCGGGAGTACCGGGCATGAGCGACATGGAGACCAGCGACGTCACCGGAGCCGGCAGCGCACCCGGAGCCGTGGGCAACGGTGCTGCGGGTGCCGCGCCAGCGGGGGCCGCGGGGGCAGCCGATGCCGCCCTGGCAGCCGGGCCGGGCGGGGCGCGTCCGCCCCGCCCGCCGGGCTGGCAGCCGTTCCGCAGCCTGTCGGTCGCGATGTTCCACGGGTTCGTCAGGGACCGGGCGGCGATGTTCTTCACGATCCTGTTCCCGGTGCTGTTCCTGCTCTTGTTCGGGTCCATCTACAAGAGCAGCAGTACTCCGAAGATCAGCGTGATCGAGGTGGGCCGGGTCACCGTGCTCGACCAGGCCCGCGCCGCCAGTCCCCGCGAGCTCGGCAAGGTGCTGGACGTCACCAGGAAGCAGGACCTGGCCGCCGCCCTGGCCAGGGTGCGTGACGGCAAGGTGGACGCCGTCGTTCAGCAGTCGGGCGGCAGGCTGCTGGTCCGGTACTCCGCCGCCGATCCGACCAAGTCCGGGGTGGTGTCGGCCGTGTTCGCCAGCATCGTGCAGCAGGCCAACCAGGCGGCATCCGGCACCCCGCCGCACTTCCAGCTGACCACCCGGCAGGTCGAGGACAAATCGCTGAAGCCGATCCAGTACCTGACGCCTGGCCTGCTGGGCTGGGCGATCGCGTCCGGCGGTGCGTTCGCAGCCGCCATCACGCTGGTGGGCTGGCGGGAGAACCGGCTGCTGCGCAGGCTCCGGCTCGCGCCGGTGCCCACCACCGCGGTGGTCAGCGCGCGGATCGCGGTGAGCGGCGCGGTGGCACTCATCCAGATGGTGGTCTTCCTGGCGATCGCCAGCACCCCGTACTTCGGGCTGCGACTCACCGCGTACTGGTGGATGGCGGTGCCGCTGGTCATCTGCGGCACGCTCGCGTTCCTGTCGATCGGCTTGCTGGTCGGCGCGCTGGCCAAGAGCCAGCAGGCGGCGACCGCGCTGGCGAACCTGATCATCCTCCCGATGGCGTTCCTGGGCGGATCGTTCATCCCGCTGGACTTCGCGCCGCACTGGATCCAGCAGGTCTCTTACGTGATGCCGTTGCGCTACCTGGTGGTCGGCATGCAGGACGTGATGGCCAGGGGCGAGGGCCCAGCCTCCGCGCTGCCGGCGATGGGGATACTGCTCGCCTTCGCGGCCGTGCTGACGCTGATCTCGGTCCGGGTCTTCCGCTGGGACGAGATCTGACGCCGGTCACGGCGGCCGGCGCAGCGGGCCAGTTTGCGTGCCGGGGCCAGCCGGGGGTGGCCCCGAGGTAAGGTGGTTGTCGCTGACGACACCGTCCGGGAGAGACCCCGGGGCATGCGGCCCGGGGCGCCGAAGGGGCAACGTTCCCCGGAACCTCTCAGGCACCAGGGACCGGACGGGACAGGCAGCTCTGGAGCCCGGGCTCGCGCGCTGGCAGGAGCAGGCGCGGCACGGCGACAGAGGGGGATGCCAGCAGGACCGGCCAGCGCCGGGCGGCCCCCTCTGGAGGTTCCTATGAATTTCGCGTCACGTCACATCGGGTCCTCAGCGGACGAGCAGCAGCGCATGCTCGCGGCCCTCGGCTATCCGTCGCTGGACGCGCTGACCGACGCCGCGCTCCCGCGCGGGCTCGCCAGCGGCGGCCGATTGAGCCTGCCGCCCGCGGCGTCCGAGACCGGGGCCCAGGCCGAGCTGCGCCGGCTCGCCAGCCAGAACCAGGTCCTGACCTCCATGATCGGCCTGGGCTACTACGGCACCATCACCCCCGCCGTGATCCGGCGCAACGTGCTGGAGAACCCGGGCTGGTACACCGCGTACACCCCCTACCAGCCGGAGATCTCGCAGGGCAGGCTCGAGGCACTGCTGAACTTCCAGACCATGGTCGCCGACCTCACCGGGCTGCCGGTCGCCGGCGCCTCCCTGCTGGATGAGGCGAGCGCCGCGGCCGAGGCGATGACGCTGGCCCGGCGCGCCGCCGGGCGGGGGCGGGTGTTCCTGGCCGACGCCGGCTGCCTGCCGCAGACCCTCGCGGTGCTGGCCAACCGGGCCGAGCCGCTCGGCATCGAACTGGTGGTCGCGGAGGTCACCGAGGAGGTCATCGCCGGGCAGCCGGACGGCGAGCTGTTCGGGGTGCTGCTGCAGTACCCGGCCGCCGACGGCGAGGTGCGTGACCTGCGGCCGGTGATCGCCGCAGCGTCGGCCCGCGGCGCCCGGGCTGCGGTCGCCGCCGACCTGCTGGCACTGACCCTGCTGGTGCCGCCGGGCGAGCTGGGCGCCGACATCGCGCTCGGCAGCACCCAGCGGTTCGGGGTGCCGATGGGATACGGCGGCCCGCACGCCGCCTACCTCGCCGTCGCCGACCCGCTGCGGCGGCAGCTGCCCGGCCGCCTGGTCGGGGTGTCGGTGGACGCCGACGGCAACCCCGCCTACCGGCTCGCGCTGCAGGCCCGGGAGCAGCACATCCGGCGCGAGAAGGCGACCAGCAACATCTGCACCGCCCAGGTGCTGCTCGCGGTCATGGCCGGCCTGTACGCGGTGTACCACGGACCGGACGGGCTGGCCGCTATCGCCCGGCGGGTGCACGGCAAAGCGGCGGCGCTGGCGGCCGCCCTGCGCGAGGCGGGGCTGTCCACCGGGCACGCGGCGTTCTTCGACACGGTCACGGTGCGCGGGCTGCCGGGCGGGGCCGAGGCGGCGGCCGAGCGGGCCCGCCAGGCCGGCTACCACGTGTACCGCGCGGACCCGGGCACGGTCCAGGTCGCCTGCGACGAGACCACCACCGACGAGCAGCTCAAGCAGGTCGCGGCCGCGCTCTGCGACCGCCCGGTGCCGGGGATCGAGCTGGCCGGGGCCGAGCCGGCCGGGACGGGCGCGGTGCTGCCGGACGAGTTGCTGCGGACCTCGGAGTACCTCACCCATCCCGTGTTCAGCTCCCACCGGAGCGAGACGTCGATGCTCCGCTACCTGCGGCGGCTGGCCGACTTCGACGTCGCGCTGGACCGGTCGATGATCCCGCTCGGCTCCTGCACCATGAAGCTCAACGCGGCCGCCGAAATGGAGCCCGTGAGCTGGCCCGAGTTCGCCAGCCTGCACCCGTTCGCGCCTGCCGCGCAGACGGCTGGCTATGCCCGGCTGATCGCGGACCTGGAGACCTGGCTGGCCGAGATCACGGGCTATGACGCGGTGTCGCTGCAGCCCAACGCCGGGTCCCAGGGCGAACTGGCCGGGCTGCTTGCCATCCGGCGGTATCACGCCGCCCGCGGCGACACGAGCAGGGACGTGTGCCTGATCCCGGAGTCGGCGCACGGCACCAACGCCGCCAGCGCGGTGCTCGCCGGGCTGCGGGTGGTGGTGGTCAAGTGCGGCCAGGACGGCGCCATTGACCTGGCTGCGCTGCGGGAGAAACTGGCCGCGAACGAGGGCCGGATGGCCGCGGTCATGCTGACCTATCCGTCCACCAACGGCGTGTTCGAGGAGACCGTGGGGCAGGTGTGCGAGCTCGTCCATGCGGCCGGCGGCCAGGTGTACGTGGACGGTGCCAACCTGAATGCCCTGGTGGGCCTGGCCAGGCCGGGGCAGTTCGGCGCCGACGTGTCGCACCTGAACCTGCACAAGACGTTCTGCATCCCGCACGGCGGCGGCGGGCCGGGCGTCGGTCCGGTGGCCTGCCGCGCGCACCTG
>JAIRTY010000662.1 GCA_031254715.1 Nocardiopsaceae bacterium
TTTGCCGGGGATGGGAGCGTCCCCGGCGAGGGCCGCCGCGATGACGGCATCGCCGCCGGCTGCCGGGTCACCGCCGGCTGCCGGGTCACCGCCGGGGGCTTCGCTCGGGGCTTGCCCCGGGGCTTTCCCGGCGGCGGCCGGCGGCAGGCAGTCAACCATGCCCGCGATGATGCTGCGCGCGGCGGTCATGACCGCAGGCGGGTCGAGCTGGAGCCGGAACGGGTCTGCCGCCGCCAGCGCCGGCACGATGACCTGGAGCCGTTCCAGCGGCAGGGTGCCGGCGGGCAGCCCGGCCTGGGCTGCCCGGCCGGCCGCCAGCGCCTCGGCAGCCGCCTGCCAGCCGGCCGCCTGCCCGGCCGGCTGGCCAGTTCCCGGCCCGGCCGCGGACGGCAGGGTCCCGGTCCAGAGCAGCACGGCGACATCTTCGAACGGGTGCCCGGCGGCGGCCAGCGCCACCGCGTCCAGGCCCCGGAACTCCAGCCGGCTACCGCTGATCTCGGTGATGGCCGACTCGATGGCCAGGTCTCCGGGCAGCCGGCGGCGCCGCGGCCGGCCTCGCCGGGCCAGCGCCTCCACCTCCTCGGCCGCGAACCGGCTGCCGCGGCCGCCGGCGGCCCGGCGGCGGTTCAGCACACCGCGGCTGACATAGGAGTACAGCGTGGCCGGCTTGACCCCGAGCCGCCGGGCCGCGGTCGCGGCATCAATCCACTCGGTCATCACCCGTCCCCTTTCACGCTCACTCTCCGGAACTCTCCCCCGCGCCGTCTCGCGCGCTCCCGGCGGCCTCTGCCGCGTCGTCTCGCGCGCCTCTCTCCACACATTGATTTTAGTCAATATTGATCTATATGGATAGCCGCGCCAGGATGGAATGACCGGCTAGCCAGGAGGACACGTGCCTGAGATCCACTTCCTCGATGTGACCAACCGCGACGGCGTCCAGACCGCTCGCACGGGCCTGTCGAAGTTCGGCAAGACCATGGTCAACTTCTATCTAGGCCGGCTGGGGGTAGCACAGTCCGAACTCGGATTCCCGTTCCTCTTCCATGAGAAGCCGTATGTGCGGGCCAGCGTCGCGCTGGCGGAGGCGGGCGCGTTCGGCGGGCTGCGGTTGTCCGGGTGGTGCCGGGCGGTCGTGGCAGATGTCGAGCAGGCGGTGCCGCTCGGCCTCCGCCACTACAACCTGTCCATCTCCACGTCCGATCAGATGATCGCGCACAAGTTCCGCGGCCGGCTCGACCGGGCGGCCGTCATCTCCGAGATGACAGCCGCCGTCGCGGCGGCGCGCGCCGGCGGGGCCGAGGCCATCGGGGTGAACGCCGAGGACGCCTCGCGCACCGATGACGGCTTCCTGCTCGATTTCGCGCTGGCGGCCAGGGAGGCGGGGGCCGGCCGGGTCCGCTACTGCGACACCATCGGCGGCGACGTGCCCGACCGGATCCGGGAACGGTTCGCCAAGCTGGCGAGCGCGGCGCGGCTGCCGGTCGAGACGCACTGCCACAACGACCTCGGGATGGCGGTCGCCAACTCGGTCTCGGGCGCGCTCGGGGACCTGGACGCCGGGCAGGACGCCTGGATCAACACCTGCATCAACGGGATCGGCGAGCGGGCGGGCAACGCCGACCTGCTGTCCTGCCTGCTCGCGTTCGGGCACGGGTTCGGGGTGGCCAGCCGGGCTCCGATCGGCGACCCGATCGACCTGAGCTGGGGCCGCCGGTTCGCCTGCTGGGCCAGCTACGCGCTGGGGCAGCCGCTGCCGCTGGGCCAGCCGGGGACGGGACGGAACGCGTTCGCCCACGAGTCCGGCATCCACGCCGACGGGGCGCTCAAGGACCGGCGCAACTACGAGCTCTACGACGAGGACCTGCTCGGCCCGTTCCCGGCCGACTGGCATGCCCGCCCCGGGCGGGTGGTGCTGACCGGCGAATACGGCGGGATGGCGGGGTTCAGGCACGTCATGGACGGGCTCGGGATCGAGCTCGCGCCCGGGGACGAGGACCTGGTCTTCCGGTTGGTGCAGCTGTGCGCGTCGGCCACCAGCCGCCCGCTCACCGACGACGAACTGCGGCTGATCGCTGGCTACCCGCACCAGCTCGCGCTGCTCTTCCCGGGCGAGCTCAGTTAGCCCGGGGACGGTGGCGAGCCCGGCGGGCCCGCGTCAGCGGCCGAGCTCCTTGCGGCGCCGAACGGCCCGCAGCCGGCGCCGCTGGGACGGGTCGAGCATCAGGTAGGCCGCCGTCGGCAGCGCGATGGCGGCCGCGATGACCCCTAGTGCCAGCCAGGGGCTGATGATGAACAAGATCAGGCCGACAACGACGCCGGCGATGGCGATCTTCATGTGACCCGACAACTCTGCCTCCTCATAGCCGCGGATGTGATCCGCGCTGGCTGCCTCCCGGGCCAGACCACCACATCACGACTCACCTAACCTAAACGCCAGGCCGTCCCAGGGTAGTTCCGCGGCCGGGCTGCAGTGTGCCGGACCGGGCAGAGTGCCAGGATGGCGAGTTGTAAGGGCAGACTGCCAGGATGGCGGCCGGGGCCGCCCGGCGCGCGGAGGTGACCAGTGACCATCTCGCTTCCCATCGACCCCGACGCCAACGAGCTGCTGACGCGCAGCCCGCTCGCGCTGCTGATCGGGATGCTGCTCGATCAGCAGGTGACGATCGAGAAGGCGTTCACTTCCCCCCGCGACCTCGCCCGCCGTCTGGGGCATGAGCCGGATGCTGCCGAGCTGGCCGGCTACGACCCGGGCGCGCTCTCCGAGCTGTTCAGCGAGCGGCCGGCGCTGCACCGGTACCCGAAGGCGATGGCCGGCCGGGTACAGCAGCTGTGCCAGGCCCTGGTGGACGGCTACGGCGGGGATGCCGCCGCGGTCTGGACCGGCGCCCGGACCGGGGACCAGCTGCTGGCCCGCATCCAGGCCCTGCCCGGCTTCGGCGAGGACAAGTCGCGCATCCTGGTGGCGCTGCTGGGCAAGCAGTTCGAGGTCAGGCCGAAGGGCTGGCGGAAGGCGGCCGGGCGGTTCGGCGCGCAAGGCTCCCACTGCTCGGTCGCTGACATCACCGACCGGGCGTCGCTGCTGGAGGTGCGCGCCTACAAGCAGGGCCTCAAAGCGGCCGCCCGGGCCGGGTAGCGGCCACGGTTCCGCGTCGGTCGCCTCCTGGCCGCCCGGGGATGCCCATGCGGACGCTCTTTCTGTCACTACGTGACCCTGGGGCTAGGGGATCAGACCCAGCTGGCGGGCCCGGTTGACGGCCTCAGTGCGGTTAGCGGCGCCGAGCTTGCCCAGCAGGTGGCTGACATGCTTCTTGGCCGTGTCGAGGCTGATTACGAGCTGGTCAGCGATGCGCGAGTTCGGCGTGCCCGCGGCCAGCAGCGCCAGGATTTCCCGCTCGCGGGCGGTCAGCTGGTCGACCAGGCCCGGCACCGCCGCGGCGGCGTTCTGCCCGGCGCGCGAGGCGGCTTCCTTGTCGCCGAACGCTCGCAGCACCCTGGCCAGGCAGCCAAGCGGGACGCCGCGGGCGGTGGCCTGGCCTTCCTTCTGGGCCGCGACCAGCCGGCTCAGCAGCGCGGCCATCGGCGGGCCCTGGTCGGCGAACACCCGCACATAGCCCTGCGGGCAGGCCAGGGTGAGCGCCTGGGCCAGGGCGCCCACGGCGGCGTCCTGGTCGCCGCTGGCCGCCAGGGCTAGCGCCTGAAGCGCGCCGATCTCGATGATGCTGCCTGCGCGGCCCTGGGCGGTCGCGGCCGCCTGCAGCCGCTCCAGCAGGGCGAGCGCCGGGGCCGGGCGGTCTTGGGCGAGCAGCACCCGGGCCAGCACCAGATACTCCGGCTCCCGCGAGTAGGGCGGCTGGTCGTCCGGGCCGAGGCCGCGTTCGCCAGCCCAGCGGGCGGCCGCAGCGGCCTCACCCTGGGCCAGCAGCAGCAGTGCCTGCTGCGCTGGGACCGGGTTGAGCAGGCCAGCCACCGCCGGGCCCG
>JAIRTY010000681.1 GCA_031254715.1 Nocardiopsaceae bacterium
ATGATCGATCGGGAGGAGAACCGCTCGGTGTCGTAGGCGAGCGCGGCGACGTCGTCGTAGCGGGTGGGCAGCCAGGCGCCGCCGAACCGCTGGGTGCGGGCGATCGGGCATCGCTGCCGCAGGTCGTCCTGGATCGGGTAGGGGTCGGCGGCCCATTCCGGCTCCAGGTGGGAGAAGTCGGTCGCCCAGTCCGAGACCGGGCCGGTGACCACCTCGCTGCGGGTGCCGACCGGGTCGCCGTCGCGCGGCTCGCGCGGGCCCGCCCGGAAGCGCTCGTCAGCGGTCATCCTCGCCCTCCTCGCTCAGCTCGATCGCGTGCTCGGGGCAGTTGGACGCCGCCAGCCGCGCCGCCTGCCGCTGCCCCGGCGGCACCGTGCCGTCGCCGAGGACCTGACCGTAGCCTTCGTCGTCGTCGCCGAACAGGCCGGGGGACAGGTCGTAGCACCGGCCGTGCCCCTGGCAGACTTCCGGGTTGATCTGAACCTTCACTGCGCGGGTCCTGTTCTGTGCGGATGGGACCAGGATTAGAGAACGTCTGCCTGCTTCGTCAAGTGCCCGCTGCGGCAGGATGGGGACATGCCCCGCCCTGCGGCGCTGAAAGGATCGACAGGATGAGCCGTGTCGTTGTCATCGGGGCCACCGGCCACATTGGCAGCTACCTGGTCCCGCGGCTGGTACGGGCCGGCCACGAGGTGACCGCCCTGAGCCGCGGCGGCCGCGAGCCCTACCACCCGAGCGCGCAGTGGCGTGAGGTCACCAGGATCACGGCCGACCGCGACGCCGAGGACGCCGCCGGGACGTTCGGCGAGCGGGTGGCGGCGCTGCGGCCCGACGCCGTCATCGACCTGATCTGCTTCACCGCCGCCTCCGCTGGCCAGCTCCTCGACGCGCTGCGGCCATCCCGCCCGCTGCTGCTGCACTGCGGCACGATCTGGGTGCACGGCCCGGCGCTGCGGGTACCCGTCACCGAGGACGAGCCGAGGACCGCCTACGGCGAGTACGGGACCGGCAAGGCCGAGATCGAGGCGCTGCTGCACCGCGAGACGCTGGCGGGCGGCGTTCCCGCCGTGGTGCTGCACCCCGGTCACATCAGCGGGCCGGGGTGGCCGGTCATCACCCCCGCCGGCAATCTCGATCCGTCCGTGTGGACGCAGCTGGCGACCGGCAAGCCGCTGCCGCTGCCCGATCACGGCCTCGGCGTCCTGCACCACGTGCACGCCGACGACGTGGCCCAGGCCTTCGAGCGGGCGCTGTCGCGTCCGGCCGCCATCGGGTCCAGCTTCCATGTGGTCGCCGAGCAGTCGATGACGCTGCGCGGGCTGGCGGCCGGGGTGGCACGGTGGTTCGGGCAGGAGCCGGCGCTGGAGTTCGTGAGCTGGCCGGAGTTCGAGCAGCGGGTCGGCGCCGGGCATGCGCAGGCAACCCGGGAGCACACGTTCCGCGGCATCACCGCGAGCATCGCGCGGGCTAAGGCTGTTCTTGGCTACGCGCCCCGGTACGCCGTGCTGGCAGCCCTGCAGGAGGCGCTGGGCTGGCTGGTCGCGAACGGCCAGGCCGATATCGGCGGCCACCCCTTCCCGCCGGATTAGTGCGGGTCATGCCCCCGGCCCTGGCCATGGTGAGCAGCGCGGTCGCGGCCAGGCCGGCCGCGACCGTGGCGGCGGCCGAGGCCAGCAAGGTGTGCCGGGCGCCGAGCCAGGTGGTGAGCGGCCCGCCGAGGGCGGTGCCGAGCGGGGTCGCGAGCACGGTGAGCGCGCCCCGGGCGGCCAGGACCTGGGAGAGCAGCTCCGGCGGGCTTTCGCGCTGGAACAGGGTGGCCGACAGGGCGGGGTAGGGGGCGTAGAGCAGGCCGCCGACGGCGAAGGCCGCGAGGGCGGGCACGGGCGAGGCGAGCAGGCCCATCGGGATGAGGGCGGCGCCCCAGCCGATGACGGCGATCATCAGGACCGGCCACAGCGGCAGACGACGGGCCAGGCCGGCGGTCAGGCTGCCGGCGGTCGCGCCGATCCCGAACACGGTCCAGAACAGGCCGAGCAGCCCGGCGCTGCCGCCCAGCGGACCGGTCACATACAGCGGCAGCGCGACCTCGACCGGGCCGTACAGGAAGTAGTAGACGACGGTGAGGGCGAGCAGCCCGGCCAGCGGCCTGCTGCGGGCGATGACCGCGAACCCGCGGGCCCGGTCCGCGGTCCCTCCGGCCCCGCCCCCTGCGGGTACCGGCCGGTGACTCCTGACCGTGGCTGCTGTCACCGCCAGGATCGCGAAGGTGGCGGCGTCGGCGGTGACCGGCAGCGCCGGCCCGGCGGCCGCCACCAGCACGCCAGCCAGCGCCGGGCCGATGACGAAGGCAGCCATCGTGAAACCCGACAGCAGCGCGTTCGCGGCGGTGCGGGCCTGCGGCGGCAACTGCTCGGCGACCAGCGTGTACTGGCCGGAGATGCCCCAGGCGTGCAGCAGCGAGGACGCCGCCAGCAGCGCCACGTACCAGCCGGGCCGCAGCGTCCCCGTCGCGTACAGCAGCGGGATGAGGGCCAGCGTCACCGCTCGCAGCGTCGCGTCGGCAGCCACCAGGTGCCTGCCCGCCAGCGCCCGCAGCGGCCTGGCCAGCAGCACCGCCCCGGCCGCGCCCGGCAGCGTGTAGGCAGCGACCGCCACGCCGACCACCAGGCCGCGGTCGGCGGGCGCCGCGATCCGGATCGCCAGCCACGCCACCCCGACCGCGCTCATCCCGTCGCCGATCGCCGACAGCGCGAACGCCGGCAGCAGGCGCCGCAGCACCGGGCTGTCGAAGACGGGGGCGACGCCCTCGCGGAACTCCGCGCCTAGCATGACGTTCCCTCCGGGACGGGCGGCTGCCGGGACGCGGCTGCCGGGGCTGGGGCGGCCCCTGGCCGGAACTGGCCGGCCTAGCTGACCGCTTGCTGCACGAGCGCGGCGATCTTTGCCTCAGCGGCCGGGGTCAGCTCCGTCACCGCGAACTCGGTCGGCCACACGGCGCCGTCGTCGAGGTTCGCCTTGTCGCTGAAGCCGAGCGTCGCGTACCTGGCCTTGAACTTAAAGGCGCCCTTGAAGAAGCAGATCATCTTGCCGTCCCTGGCATAGGCCGGCATCCCGTACCAGGTCGTCGGCGAGAGAGCGGGCGCGCTGGCCTTGATGAGGGCATGGAGCCGCTCCCCCAGCGCGCGGTCGGCTTCCGGCATCTCGGCGATCTTCTCGAGCACGATGCTTTCCTCGTCCGCCTGGCTTGCGCCCGGGCCACGGCGCGCGGCCGACTTCAGCTCGCGGCCGCGCTCCTTCATCGCGGCCCGTTCCTCGTCCGTGAATCCCTCATAGGTCTTGGTGCTGGTCGTCCGTGCCATGGCTCCTCCTCGGTCGCTGGCAATAACTCCTAAGTTAGAAGTTTAGATTTTGAAGGTCAAGCGATCAGTACTATATTAGGAGCATGAACCGTAGCTATGGCGACCAATGCGGGGTCGCCCGCAGCCTCGACGTCATCGGCGAGCGGTGGGCGCTGCTGATCGTCCGCGAGCTGCTGCTCGGGCCCAAGCGCTTCAACGACCTGCTGGCGGGCCTGCCCGGGGCCAGCCCGAACGTGATCAGCCAGCGGCTGCGCGAGCTGGCCGGTAACGACGTCGTCCGCCACCGCGACCTTGGCCCCCCGGCCCGGGTGGGCGTCTATGAGCTGACCGGCTGGGGGCGCGAGCTCGAGCCCGTCGTGTTGCACCTCGGCCAGTGGGGGACCCGCGCCCCGCTCCCCGAGGCCGCCGGGTGGAGCCTGGATTCGCTGCTGATCGCGTTGCAGGGGACCACCGATCCGGCGGTCGTGAACGGCCGGTACGAGCTGCGGGTGGGCACCGACGTCGTCACCGTGGACGGCACCTCCGGCTCGGTCCGGATGCGGCGCGGAACCGCCGACCGTCCGCAGGCGGTCCTCACGACCGACGCTGACACGCTCCACGCCGTGGCGCTCGGCATGCGTCCCATCGCCGAGGCAGCCAGGTCCGGCGAGCTGCGCCTGGACGGCGATCGACCGGCCATCGGCGCCCTCACCAGCCTGCTACAGTCGCTCACCGGCTCGCCCTGACCGGGAACGGAGGCCCTGATGGCCGCGGACGCAGCACAGGTGCCTGTCATCGCGGTGGCCAGCGGCAAGGGCGGCCGTGGGCAAGACCACCACCGCGGTCAACGTGGCGCTCGCGCTCAGCGCCCTTGACGTGCGGGCCGGCCTGGTCGATGCCGACCTCTACGGACCGGACGCCGCGCACATGATGGGACTGCGCCGCCGCCAGGACGCGGCCTCCGTGACGTTGTTCGCGGCGCGGGGAACGGCGGGGTCGCCCACCGGCTGCTGCACGAGCTGG
>JAIRTY010000702.1 GCA_031254715.1 Nocardiopsaceae bacterium
ATGGCTCGTCGGCAGTGTACTTCCGGGACCGCCCTCCGTCCGCAGGGCCGCCCCCCATGAAGCCGCCGGCCGCCGGCGCCGCCGGGCCGAACGCCCCTTCCCGCGGGTGGTAAGAGAGCACCAATATGGGGTAACTGGACCGTAAGACCTCAGTAGCCGGCCAGGCAGGTAGGAGGACCCCCGTGGATGGCCCTTACATGCGGATCGAGGACACCGGGGTCGTTATCCCCCTGCGGGAGGAAGTAACGACTATCGGCCGTGGCAACGCGGCGGACGTTCACCTCTCCGATCCGAGCGTGTCCCGCCTGCATGCGGAGATCGTCCGGCGGGGCCCCTACCTGTACGTGAGCGATCTCGGATTATCGCGTAACGGCACCCGGGTCAACGGGCGGCTGGTCGCCCGCCGGCTGCTCGAGGACGGGGACGTGCTCAGCTTCGGCGCGGCCCGGTGCCGGGTGGGCGGCGTCCCCCGGGAGGACTTCACCGCTGAGGTGGAGCTCCGGCGGTCGTCAGCGCCGGAGCTGACCCGGCGGGAACTCGACGTGCTGACGTCGCTGTGCCGGCCCGCGCTGTCGGACGAGGCCTTCGTCGCGCCGGCCACCGCCCGTGAGATCGCCGGTGACCTGGTGGTGACCGAGGCCGCCGTCAAGCAGCACCTGCTCCGGCTGTATCAGAAGTTCCGGATTCCGGAGGGGGCGAACCGGCGGGTCAGGCTCGCCAACGAGGTGGTGGCGCTGGGACTGGTCCGGCCACTGCCGCCGACCGGCCGCCCCGAGCCGCCGCCGCCGGCACTCAGCGGCCGGGTGCGCGGCAGCCCCGCCGCAGGCCCGGCGGTGCCTGCTCCGCGCCCGGGCACGGCCGAGCCGCGTGCACCGCGTGATCTCGACCGCTGACCCGTCACCAGAAGGGCAGGTGGGAGAAGATCAGCCGGACGGCGTCCCGGAGCAGCTTGTCCGGCGGCGGGGCGTGCGGCAGGGTCGGGTGGGTGGCGGCCACGTGGGACAGCGCCATGTGCAGCAGGTTTCTCGGCGGCGACACCGGCCAGTACAGCGACGGCGAAGTCAGGGCGGCGACGACGGTCGCGGTCGCCAGCGCGCCCACCAGGATCAACAGGGCGGCCTGCAGCGCCCGGCCACGCGCCGCGGCGCCGTAGATGCGGGTGAGCTGACGCCGGGCCCCGCGGGAGCCGGGCCCGAGCGCGTAGAACGCGACCACGGTGCCGGCGGCGTAGGCGATGGCCCGCGGCAGGGTGTCGACCCGCACCAGCACGAACGTGATCCCGGCCACCAGCGCCGCGACCACGAGCGCGATGGGCGCCATGACCGCGCAGCTCAGCGCCGACCGGACCAGGAACCAGGGGTAGGAGACCACGCTGACCAGGGGGTCTCTGGCCCGCTGGCCACGGGCCGAACGGCGCAGGATCCGGCCGCGGGTGGCTGACTCGCCGGCCCGCAGCAGCACGATCAGGGCCAGCGCGACCACGGTCCCTGCCACCGGCAGGATCACGCTGGCCGCCACCACGGTCACCATGGTCGCCAGCGCCAGCAGCGCGTACCCGCCCGGGCTGCCAGCGGCGGCCGCCGGCACCTCGGCTTCGGTGGGACGGCCGGCCGCGTCCGTCCCGCCGCCCCAGGCCACCGGCGGGAGCACGTCGGCGTAGTCGCCCGGCCGCAGCTTGGCACGCTGCAGCTGGCCCGGCTGACGGCCCGTGAGCGGCCGGGTGCCGGGGCTGGTGGCGATCCCGGTGCCGGGCACGCTGCTAGCGGCCCCGTTCCCGGCCAGGCCCGCCACCGCGGCCCCGGTGGCCGCGGCCCCGCCTGCTGCCAGCTCGCCCGGGGCGGCCAGGGCGGCCGCCCCGCCGCCAGCACCGTTCGCCCCCGCGGCGATTCCGGCAGCGGCGGCGGCAGCCGCGGCGGCGCCCGCGGCCGGGATGATCCCCGGCGCCCCGCCGGGGGGCTGCCCGCGACCGGCGTCCGCTCTGGTCGCGCTGACCGGCTGGACCGCCCCGGCGGGCGCGGCCGCCGCCGCGGGCGGTGCCACCAGCCCGGCCGGCTCCAGCACCGCCGCCTGCGCGCTCAGCTGGATGGCGGAGGGGCGGTGCGCCGGGTCGCGGGCGAGGGCGGCGGCCAGCAGCGGCAGCAGCGCGGGCGGGACCCCGGCCAGGTCGGCCTGGCCGCTGGTGATCCGGTAGAAGATCGACTCGTAATTGCCGGTCCCGAACGGCGGCCGCCCGGTCGCGGCGAACGCCACCGTGGCTCCCCAGGCGTGCACGTCGGACGCCTCGCTGCTGGGCCGCCCCTCGATGACCTCCGGCGAGAGGTAGCCAGGCGTGCCCATGAACGTGCCGGTGAGCGTCAGCTTGCTGGTGCCGGGCACCTGCGCGATCCCGAAGTCGATCACGACCGGGGAGCCGTTCAGGAACATCACGTTGCTGGGCTTGAGGTCACGGTGTACCACGCCGGCGGCGTGCACCGCCGTCAGCGCGCCAGCCAGCCCCTGCGCCAGCAGCGCCAGCTCGGCGCCCCGCAGCGCGCCTCCCTCGGCCACCACCTCGTCAAGCGTGCGGCCGGGCACGTAGCGGGTGACGATGTAGGGCACCTTGCCGTCCAGGTCGGCGTCGATGACCTCCGCCACATGCGGGCTCCGCACCAGCTGCATGGTTTCGACCTCGCGCCCGAGCCGGCGGCGGGAGTTCGGGTCCTCGGCCACCCCGGAGCGCAGCACCTTGATCGCCACGGCCCGGTGATCCCGGTCGCGGGCCAGGTAGACAACACCCATCCCGCCCTCGCCGATCCGGTCGAGGACGCGATAGGGCCCGAGCTTGCCGGGCATCTCGCCGTCTGCCGTCATCGCATCCCCCAGCCTACGGTTCAGGGCGTGTCTATCCCGGAATACTCCCTATCCGGTTATTCACGCCCCTTCCGCATCCCCGTCCGGCATGCCTGCCGGGTCCTCTCATGTGCCGAGCACCAGCTTCCGCAATGCCTGCGCGGCCTGCGCGTTCTGCTCGGCATGCTCGACCAGTGCCCGGGCCAGCTCCCCGGCCCACTG
Organism: Nocardiopsaceae bacterium; assembly: GCA_031254715.1. Taxonomy (GTDB): domain Bacteria; phylum Actinomycetota; class Actinomycetes; order Streptosporangiales; family Streptosporangiaceae; genus JAIRTY01. The sequence continues at coordinate 3,052 of JAIRTY010000702.1, forward strand.
CTGCACGCCCACCGGCTGCCGGGACAGCACCACGCCCCGTACCTCGCGGCAGATCTCGGCGACCGGTTGCCCGCCCCGCATGGTGAGAGTCAGCACCTGCTCCCCCAGCCGCACCGTGATCCTGCTGACTTCCCCGGGGCGGCCCCGCATCCGGTCGGAGACCGACCGCTCCCGGTCCACTGTCACCCAGCCGGCGGGCAGGGCGCCACCCAGCGACTCGGTCAGCACCCGCGCGTACACGCCGACGTCGGCGCTGTCCGCCCGGAGCGCCGCGGCGACCATGTCCAGGGACAGGTCATCTCCGGGGCCGGTGGTCATCGTGGTGCCTCTCTCCCCCGCCCTGGTCGCTGCCTGCCCGCGTCCGGGCACCGGGACGGTCACGCCTCACCCGGCTCACCGGCCGGCGAACCGGGCCTTCCCTGGTCCATTCTCAATGAAGCTCTGCATCCCCGTCCGCTGGTCCTCGGTGGCGAACAGGGCGGCGAACTGGAGCCGTTCAATCTCAAGCCCGGTGCCAAGATCGGTCTCCAGCCCGTCGTCGATCGCCTGCTTGGCGGCCCGCAGCGCCAGCGCGGGCCCGCCAGCGAACTGGGCGGCCAGGTCCCGTGCTGCCTGGTAGACCTCACCGTCCGGGACCACCCGGTCCACCAGCCCCATCGCCAGCGCCTCCGGCGCCGGCACCATCCGTCCCGTGAACACGATGTCCTTGGCCCGGGCCGGCCCGACCAGCCGCGGCAGCCGCTGAGTACCCCCGCCTCCCGGGATTATGCCCAGCTTGATCTCGGGCTGCCCGAGCCTCGCCCCCTCGCCGGCGACCCGGAAGTCCGCGCACAGCGCGAGTTCAAGCCCGCCGCCGAGCGCGTAGCCGGTGATCGCCGCCACCACCGGCTTGGGGATCGCGGCGACCTCGCTGAACGACTGCTGCAGCCGCCGGGCGTCAGCCGACATCCGGGCATAATCGGCGGCTGCCATCTCCTTGATGTCGGCCCCGGCCGCGAACACCTTCTCGCCGCCGTAGAGCACCACCGCCGCCACCGACGAGTCGCCCCCGGCCGCCGCGGCAGCCGCCCCGATCTCGGCCTGGACCTGCCCGTTCAGCGCGTTCATGGGCGGCCGGTCAAGCCGGATGGTGGCGATCTGCTCGCTCGTTTCCACGCGGACGAACTCGCCCATGCCTCACCTCCGTGCCGGGGCCTGATCCTACGTGACCACGCTCGCCGGCCCCGGCGGCAAGCCCCCGCGACGACACCAGCCCGCCTCGCACCGGCAAACCTTGGACGGCGCCGGCACGCACAAGCGATCGGGCCTCTGTGGGTGCTCGCATCCGCTCGCAAGGTCCAGAG
>JAIRTY010000112.1 GCA_031254715.1 Nocardiopsaceae bacterium
GGCATCCGCACCGCCGCTGCCGCTGCCGCGGTCCTCGACCGCCGGCCCGACCTCGGGGTGACCGTGCGGGTCAGCGGCGGCCGGCTGACATCGATCCGGCTGCTCGGCCCCGGCGGGCACGAGGCCGGCGGGACCCTCGGCCCGGACGGCGCCAGCTGGCACACCAGCTGGGCGCTGGCACCGGGTGCGCGTTACCGGGTGACCGCCGTGGCGGTGGGCCGCCAGGGCACCAGGACCGTGGCGGCCGGCACGTTCCGCACCCTGGCCCCGCAGCTGACGTTCCATGCCTCCACCGTGCTCGGGCCGCGCACCTACGGGGTCGGCATGCCGGTCATCCTGAACTTCAGCTCCCCGGTCACCAACAAGGCTGCGGTCGAGCGGGCGCTCCAGCTCTGGTCCAGCAAGCCGGTGACGGGGGCCTGGTACTGGATGGGGGACCGGAGCGTGTGGTTCCGGCCGCGGAGCTACTGGCCCGCTCACACCAGCGTGAGGTTCGTCGCGCACCTGCGCGGCGTGCAGGCGGCACCGGGCCGGTTCGGCAGCGCCGACCTGTCGCAGAGCTTCCGGATCGGCGACGCGCTCGTCGCCCGCGCCAGCGCGGCCACGCACGTCATGAAGGTCTGGTACGACGGCCGGCTGGCCGGCAGCTGGCCGATCAGCACCGGCCAGCCGGGGCTGGACACGCCGGACGGGCACTACCTGTCGATTGCCATGGGCAACCCGGTGGACATGAACTCGGCGACGTTCGGCGTGATGCCAGGCGACCCGGGCTACTACAACGTGATGGTGTACGACTCCGTGCAGTTCAGCTACGACGGCGACTACGTGCACAGTGCCCCGTGGTCGGTGGCCGAGCAGGGCTACGCCAACGTGAGCCACGGCTGCGTGAACGTGTCCCCGGCCGACGCGGCCTGGTTCTACGACCACTCGCTGATCGGGGACCCGATCACGATCGTGGGCAGCCCGCGCCGGGGCACCTGGGGCGATGGCTGGACGATCTGGTTCCGGTCCTGGCGCGAGCTGCTGGCCGGCAGCGCAACCGGCCACGCCGTCCTGGCAGGCCCCGGCGGCAGCCGCCTGGTCACCCCGGCCAGCGGCCGCTAGCTGCTGCTGCCTGAGTCCTGGCCGTCGCGGCCCTGGTCACCCTGACCGGAGATCGCAGCGGGCTCACCGTGGCCGTTGGCGTGCTCCTCACCGTGTCCGTTGCCGGTGGGCGCCGCGATGCCCTCGGTGACCACCCGGTTGAGGGCGAGCCGCATCCTCCCCATCCCGCCCCGCATCGACTTGGCGGGCACCTCCTCATCCGCGGCAGGGGCCGGCAGCGGCGGCAGGCCGGTGCGGGAGATCAGCACGGCCTCGTCGTTCTCGGACACCGGGCGGGTCGCCTCGACGTACGCCCCGTTGGGCAGCTGCCGGATGATGCCGGTCTCGATGCCGTGCTCGAGCAGGTGGGCGTCCTTGCGCTGCAGGCCCAGGCAGACCCGTTTGGTGACCCAGTAGGCGATGATCGGCCCGACGATGACGGTGATCCTGGCGATCCAGGTGGTCAGGAACAGCGAGATGTCGAGGTGGTTGGCGATGACGTCGTTGGCGCCCTCAAGCCAGATAACCCCGTAGAAGACGACCGCCGCTACGCCGATCCCGGTCCTGGTCGGCGCGTTGCGGGGCCGGTCGAGAATATGATGCTCGCCCCGGTCGCCGGTGACCCACTGCTCGATGAACGGCCACATCGCGCCGCCGCCGAAGATGATGCCGAGCGGCAGCAGGGCAGGGATGAACTCGTTGAAGGCAAACGTGTGCCCCGCCACGTTCCAGACCCAGTTGGGCATCATCCGCAGCGCGCCCTCGAGGGCGCCCATATAGAAGTCAGGCTGCGAGCCGGCCGTGATGGCCGACGGGTTGTACGGGCCGAACAGCCAGATCGGGTTGATCTGCGCGAACGTGGACAGCAGGGCCAGCACGGCGAAGATGAAGAAGAAGAACGCCCCGGTCTTGGCCATGAAGTACGGGTACATGGGGGCGCCGACGACGTTCGCGTTGGTGCGGCCCTTGCCAGGGAACTGGGTGTGCTTCAGGTGGAACGTGAGGAACACGTGGGCGGCGATCAGCGCCAGCAGCACGGCCGGGATTATCAGCACGTGGATGACGTACAGCCGCGGGATGATGTCGTGCCCCGGGAACTGCCCGCCGAACAGGAAGAACGACAGGTACGTGCCGACGATCGGGAAGGACTCGAGCACCCCCTGGGTGATCTTCAGCCCGGTCCCTGACAGCAGGTCGTCGGGCAGCGAGTACCCGAACAGCCCCTCGAAGATCGCGATCGAGAAGATGATGATCCCGATCAGCCAGTTGAACTCGCGCGGCTTGCGGTAAGCCCCGGTGAAGAAGACCCGGAGCATGTGGACCATGATCGCGCCGATGAACAGCAGCGCCGCCCAGTGGTGGATCTGCCGCATCAGCAGCCCGCCGCGCACGTCGAAGCTGATGTTCAGGGTCGAGGAGTACGCCTCGCTCATCCGCACGCCGTCCAGCGGCGTGTAGACGCCGTGGTAGGTGACCTCGGTCATGCTGGGCTGGAAGAACAGCGTCAGGAACGTGCCGGTGAGCAGCAGGATGATGAACGTGTAGAGCGCGATCTCGCCGAGCAGGAAGGACCAGTGGTCGGGGAAGATCTTGCGCAGGAACCGGTTGAGCCCCGACGCCCCGTGCAGCCGGTCGTCGAGGAACCGTCCTGTGCCCTCGAGAGCCTTCTCGGTCGTGCTCATGACTGCTCGTTTCCTCCGCTGAAGCCCGACCCGCCGAGCTCCCAGAAGGACGGCCCGACCGGCACGTGGTAGTCATTCGTGGAGATCAGGAAGCCCTCGGAGTCGACGCCGAGCGGCAGTTGCGGCAGTGCCCGGGGGGCAGGGCCGAAGACCACCTTCGCCCCGCGGGCGGCGTCAAAGGTGGACTGGTGGCAGGGGCACAGGATCCGGTGCGTCGTCTGCTCGTACAGCGCCACCGGGCAGCCCACGTGAGTGCAGATCTTGGAGTAGGCGACGATGTTGTCGACCGCCCAGTTCATCACCGTGGGCGGCTTGAGCTGCCCCGGCCGGAACTTGATGATGATGGTCGCCGCCTTCGCCATGGCGTCCTGGTTGTCCTCGAACCCTTCCGGGGCGACGGTGATCATCTGGCCGGGGGAGCTGAAGTCAGCCGGCCTGATCGGGGTGTTGGGCCCGAGCACCAGCAGCCGCCTGCCCCTGGCCCAGGCGGTGTGGCGAAGCTTCGTCTCCGGCAGCGGCCCCAGGTCCCGCAGCACCACCAGGGGCGCCACCCCGAGCAGCACGCTCGCGCCGAGCAGGCTGCGGCGCACCAGCGGCCGCTTGACGAACCCGCTGCGCTCGGCCCCCTCGGCGAAGGTGTCGGCGAACTCGGCGCGTTCGGCCGGTGACGAGGCGATCGAGTGCCGGTCCTCGGGTATTTCCACCTTCGGCATCAGCAGGTGCAGCCACAGCACCGCCCCGATCGCGATGGCCCCGAACGCGACCGACATGGCGATGCCCAGGGTCAGGTTGGACCGGAGCGTATCCACGAGCGAGCCGGGCCGCAGGGTCACGTAGGAGGCGACGAACCCGATGCTGGCCAGCCCGGACAGCAGGAAGAAGGTGGCGACGAGCCGCTCGCCCCGCTTGGCCGCCGGGCCGGTGGGCACGATGATCCGCGGGCGCTGCGGCGGCTCCTGCTCGCTGGCCAGCAGCGTCCTGGCCTCGGCCGGCGGCGGGGTGCCGATGACCCGGTGCGGTGCCCGCGAGCCCTCATCCTGCTCGCCGTCACTGCCCTGCGGCAGGTCACGCGGGCCTTCTGTCATGTCGCTCATGATTCACGTCGCTTCATGGTGATCCACATGGCTGCGAAGATCAGGACCGCGATGCCGCCGAGGAAGGCCACCAGCCCCTCGGTCACCGGCCCGACCCGGCCCAGGCTGAACCCGCCCGGGTCCGGCTGGCCGCGCACCTTGGTGACGTAGGCGATGACATCCCGCTTCTGGGCCGGGGTGATGGTGGTGTCGCTGAACACCGGCATGGCCTCGGGGCCGGTCTGCATCGCCTCGTAGATCTGCGTGGGGGTGGCGTGGTTGAGGGGCGGCGCGAACTTGCCGGAGGTCAGCGCCCCGCCCGCGCCCGAGAAGTTGTGGCACTGGGCGCAGTTGGTGATGAACAGCTGCTGGCCGAGCGCGAGATTGGCGCCCGCCGGGCTCACCTGGTCGCCGGACGGAATGGCCGGTCCGCCGCCCAGCGATGCCACGTAGGCCGCCAGCGCGTGGATCTGGGTCTGGCTGAAGACCACCGGCCGCGGCGGCATCTCGGCGCCGGTGACCTTGCCGGGCATCCGGCCGGTGCTGACCTGGAAGTCCACCGCCGCGGCGCCCACGCCGATCAGGCTCGGCCCCACGCCGGAGATGCCCTGCGCGTGCATGCCGTGGCAGCTGGCGCAGGTCCGCGCGAACAGCGCCTGGCCCTCGGCGATCTGCTGGCGGGAAACCGGGGACGCGTCCGCCGCGGCGGTGCCCGGCTGGCCTGCCACGGCGGTGTAGGCGGCGCCGGCGCCGACCAGGCCCAGCAGCACGACGGCGTACCCGGCCACCCGGTGCCGCCGCAGCGACGTGATCGGTCTCACGGGTTCCTCGGTTTCGGTTCTGCGGAGCTCATCTCGTCATCCGGTCCGGTCAGTGGATCAGGTAGATGGTCGTGAACAGGCCGATCCACACCACATCGACGAAGTGCCAGTAGTAGGACACGACGATGGCGCTGACCTGCTGCTCATGCGTGAAGCGCTTGGCCGCGTAGGTGCGCCCGAGCAGGAACAGGAACGCGATCAGGCCGCCGGTCACGTGCAGCCCGTGAAACCCGGTCGGGATGTAGAAGACCGAGCCGTACCCGCTCGAGGACAGCGTGAGGTGCTGCTCCCGGATCAG
>JAIRTY010000204.1 GCA_031254715.1 Nocardiopsaceae bacterium
CTCGCGGTCGGCCATGCCGTCGACCGTGAGGTTCTCCCCGAACACGCCGTAGCCGAAGTCATCCCGTCCGAAGTGCTGCTGCCAGTGCCGGTAGGAACCGATCTGGTAGACCAGCACCGCGCGCTGCTCACCGCCGTGCCCGGCCAGGTCGCCCTGACCGTCGCCGTCGATGTTCAGTCGCCGCACCATCGCGGGACCGTGCACCGGGTGCTTCCAGACGCCGGTGTAGACGGTCTTGCCCTGCCAGGGCACATCCTTGGGCATGCCCACGTTCACCGACACCAGGACCGGCCTGGGAGAGTCTGGTCCTCTGGCCTTGGCTGCCGCCGCAGCCGGGCCTGCCATGGTCACAGCCGCCCGCCCGGGGGTGCCTCATCGAGGCTGAGGTCGCGGTCGATGCCGTGCGGGATCACGCTCTGGCCAGGCTCTTGCCGCATCCGGGTGCCGCCCATCGTCACCTCGACCAGGTCCGGCTCGAACGAGACAAAACCGGCGACAGCTCCGACCTCGGGCCAGGCATTCAGATAGGACCAGGCGGCGCGGTGCGCGTCGCCGACGTTGTAGTAGCTGCACACGCCCTTGTACGGGCAGAACGTCTGCCCCTCCACCGACGTCAGCGCGGATTCGGTCACGTCGGCGCGCGGGACATACCAGCGGGGCGCGAACCCTGACTCATACAGCGCCAGCGGCCGGGTGGTGTCCGCGATCACCTGGCCGCCGTGCCGGACCACCAGGTGGCGGCTGGTCGTGCGGATGTCGATCCGGTGGTAGGCATCGGCGGCATGGCCGACGATCCGGTCATCTTCCTCGTAGAAGGCATCCATCGCCCGCCAGGCGAACGCCACCCGGCCCTTCAGCTCGCCCGCGTAATCGGGCAGTTCGATGTGCTGCCAGGCCGCGCGCGGCTTGCTCTGTGACCCGGCCCGGACGGTATACCAGGCCGTTATGCCGAGGCCCCGGTGCTCGGTGGTGTGCTCGCTGGGCTCCAGCACGTCGTCGGTGATGGCGCTGAGCGGGAAGTAGGCCACCGGGTAGCGGCCGGGTTCGTGCAACAGCATGACGTCTTCGCTGTCGGCGACCCATTCCCCGCCGAACTTGACTCGCATACGCCGGCGCAGCGACTCGGCGTACAACAGCCGCTCCGGCAGCGGGTCGGGTACCAGGAACCGGCCGATCGCGACGTGGGCGAGCGGTCCTTGCTGCCAGGCTAGACCCATTGTCGTTTCCTTCCTGCTAAGCCCAGGGCCAGATGGCGACCCGGGCGAGATCGGCCGAGTCACCGACCCACGTCCGACCTAAACGCTACGGACCTGGTAAGCCGATCGAATCCTGGAACCTCCTTAGCCGCGGAGGCGCCGCCTAGGCCTCACCCGCGCCTCCTCCTCAGGAGCCCGGAGTTTGCAGGTCAGGCAAGGGGACGTCCGGGCAACGGGACTCACGGTGGGCTACGGCTTGTACACGACCCGGATCCGGGTATCCACCTGGGTGACGCCAGGCACGGACCATGCGGCAGCTACCGCCTGATCGCGCGCGGCCCAAGAGCTAACCGTGCCGGACAGGGTTACCAAGCCGCCGGAGGATGTCTTGACTGAGAGCGCGTCCGCGGCTAGCACGGCGTTTCGCTGGAAGGCGCTGGTGATGAGCTCCCGGGCGGCATCAGCGTCGGGAGTTTGGGTCAAGGTGATGGCGTTGTCAATACCGATGACGCCGGGCACGCTGGCGGCGCGAGACTCGGCCGCCTCCCGCTCGTGGTGCCACTGCGCCGTGCCGGTGAGGGTGACCAGGCCGTCCCGGGCCAGCGCATCGACGGTCGTCGGGACCGAAGTGTCCAGCATCAGCGCTTCCCGCACGTCGCCGCGCAGTTCCTCATCCTCGCGGCGGTCCGCACCCGGGAGCTGCACCCGCAGTTCATCGGCGATTCGCACCACCCCCCGGAGGCGTGCCACCGCCCCAGTTGCCGCCCGCTTCAGGCGCAAGCTGGCCACCGTCCCGCGCAACGTGACCGTGCCATCGGCGGCCGATACCTGGAACGTCTCGCCGTCTACCCGCGGGTCCCCGCTTAGCTCGGCGACAACCCGGCGCCGCAGGTCATCGTCACTCACCGCTCCCTCGCTTCCGCCTCAGGCGTCCGCGTACTCGCGACTTGCCGGATCCTCTTGGCCACGACGTTACGGTCGCCCGGCCGGCCGCCGCATCCATGAAGGTCCTTAGTCGTTCGGGTAGCCGACCGCTAATCGACGCCGTGAAGGCTGTGGACGTTCCCGGATTCGACCTGATCACTAGGTCCGTAGCGTCAGCCGAAGAGACCGGCGAAGGAGATGCGATGATTCGCTTTGAGTCGGTGACCAAGCGGTACGCCGGCGGCGCGGTAGCCGTGCGTGACATCAGCCTGGAGGCTCCCTCTGGGCAGATCACCGTGCTGATTGGCCCGTCCGGGTGCGGGAAGACCACCACGCTGCGGATGATCAACCGGATGATAGATCCCACCTCGGGCCGGATCTTGCTCAACGACAAGGACATCGCCACGGTCAGACCCTTCGAGCTGCGCCGGGGCATCGGCTATGTCATCCAGCAGGGCGGGCTGTTCCCTCACAAGACGATCATCGGCAACATCGAAACAGTTCCGCTGCTCCTTGGGCAAGACAGGCACAGGGCAGGGGCGCGGGCCCGCGAGCTCCTCGACCGCGTCGGCCTCCCGGCCGAGGTCGCCGGGCGTTACCCGGCACAGCTGTCCGGCGGTCAGCAACAGCGCGTCGGCGTCGCGCGGGCCCTGGCCGCTGACCCGCCGGTGATGCTCATGGACGAGCCATTCAGCGCCGTCGACCCAGTCGTGCGCGCGCAACTGCAGGAAATGCTCGTCCGCCTGCAAGGCGACCTCGGCAAGACCATCGTCTTTGTCACCCACGACATCGACGA
>JAIRTY010000724.1 GCA_031254715.1 Nocardiopsaceae bacterium
GCCGGCCTCGAAGACGAGCAGCCGCGACCCGATGGTGCCCCGGCCCATGTGGATGGGATGGGACCCGCCCGCCTCCCGCAGCAGCAGGACCTGCTGCCGCTGCGCCTCGCTGATCATCAGCGCCGCCACCCGGTCCTGCCGCGCCATCACCGGCAGGTCGAAGACGTGCTGGTAGAACTCGACTGACTGGTCCAGGTTCTTCACGTTCAGCAACGAGGCCTGAATGCTCAGCTGCATGGAGATGTGTCCCTAGCTCTCCTGGTTCGGGGACGGCGGGCCTGCCGGACCCCAGTCGATGGCTGCCTGGGCGGCCACCTCCGGGTGGCGGCTCAGCCAGCGGCGGGCGAACGGGCACAGCGGCACCACGGTCATGCCCGCCAGCGCTGCGCGTCCGGCCGCCGCTGCCACCAGCCGGCCGCCGACGCCGCGTCCCCCCAGCTCGCCGGGCACCTCGGTGTGGATCAGGACCAGCCGCTTCCCGTTCCGCCGGTACTGCAGCACGGCGAGCTGACCGGCCACCCCCAGCTCGAATTGCGACGCCGCCTGGTTGTCGGTGACCTCCCCGTCCCCGCCCGGCATCTCCCCGCTCGCTGCGCCTCCGGCTCCGCTCACTGCCGCCCCAGCCACCCGGGCGCGGTCAGGTCCCCGGGCCGGAGCCGGTATTCCTGCAGGCGCAGCTGGTGGTACTTCTCGGTCTCGCCCACCCACTCCATGCCGATCCGGCGCACCATCGCCTCGGCGCGGGAGTTCGCCGGCCGGACCAGCGCGATGACCTGCTCGATGCCCTGCTCGAACGCCCACCGGGCCAGCGCCAGGCCGGTCGCGGTGGCATACCCCTGGCCCCACGCCTGCGGCCGGAGCTGCCAGCCGACCTCGAACTCATCGTCCGGCGGCAGCGGGAGCAGGGTTGCCCCGCCGATCACCTGCCCGTCCTCGCGGCGCTCGATCGCCCACCGGCCGGCCGGCGGCGTCAGCCGCTGGTCCTCGGCCGTCCATTGCTGCAGCAGCAACCGCATGCCCGCCAGGTCCCGCACCCGGTCCATCGCCGGCGTCAGCCAGCGCGCGACCTGCTCGTCCCCGTAGGCGCCCAGGGCCGCCTCGGCATCCTCGACGGTCCAGCCGCGCAGAATGATCCGCTCGGCGGCAAGCCGGTGCGCCATGAAGCTCACCCTAGCGATCTCGCGGCTCCGCCGGCACCGCCGGGCGGCCCCCGGTAATCAGCGGCGGCGCCTCCAAGCCGCAGTGCAGGCACTCCGCCCACCCGGCCCCGGCCGGCACCGCCTGCGGCGCCGGCTCCCCGGCTGCGGGCTCCCCGGCCCCCGGCAGCGCCCCCGCCCCTGCCGGCACCCCCGCCCCTGCCGGAGCCGGCCGCGCCACCCGCGCCGGGTTCCTGATCGTGACCGCGGCGAGCAGCCCGCCCACCACGCACATCCCGGCCGCGATCAGCACCGCGGTCCGGAATCCCGCGGCGAGCGCGGCCGGGTGCAGGTAGGCCGTGCCGGTGATGCCCGCCAACGGCGGCAGCACTGCCACGGCCAGCAGCCCGCCGAACCGGGCCACGTCGTTGTTGACCGCGGACGCGACACCCGAGAGCTCGGCGGGCGCGGAGCTCATCGCGGTGGCGGTGAGCGGCGCCACGGTGATGGCGAGCCCGAGCCCGAACACGAGCACGGCCGGCAGCACGTAGACGACGTAGCTGCTGCCGTGGGTGGCGAGCGTGAGCAGCGCGAACCCGGCGCCGACCACCACCGGGCCCACGCTCATCTGCAGCCGGGGCCCGATCTGGCTGGCGAGCCTGCCGGACCGGGCCGACAGCCCCAGCATGATGAACGTCAGCGGCAGCAGCGCCAGCCCCGAGGCCAGCGGCGAGTACCCCGACACCACCTGCAGCATCACCGGCAGCAGGAAGGTGGCCCCGGTCAGGGCGGCGTACACGATGAACGTGACGGCGTTGGTGGCGGCGAACTGCCGGTCGGCGAAGATCGACAGCGGCAGCATCGGCGCCGCCGACCGGCGCTCGGCGAGCAGGAACGTGGCCAGCCCGGCCACCCCGATCACGGCCATGGCCAGCACCACCGGCGACGACCAGCCCAGCGCCGGCCCCTCAATGAACGCGAACGTGATCCCGGTCAGGAACAGCACCGCCGTCAGCGCGCCCGTCCAGTCCTGCCGGCCGGTGGCGGCCGGGTCCCGTGACTCGGGCACGTGCCGGGCGCCCAGCGCGATGACGACGGCCGAGATCGGGAGGTTGATGAAGAAGATCCACCGCCAGGAGGCGGCAGAGATCAGGTAGCCGCCCAGCAGCGGGCCCGCGGCGGTCGCCACCCCGCCGAGCCCGGACCAGGCCCCGATCGCCCGGGAGCGGTCGGCCGGCACGAACGAGGCTTCCAGGATCGCCAGGCTGCCCGGGGTGAGCAGGGCCGCGCCGACCCCCTGCAGCACCCGCATCACGATGAGGAAGGTCGCATTGGGGGCGAACCCGCACGCCGCCGAGGCCAGCGCGAACCACAGCACCCCGGCCAGATACACCCGCCGCCTGCCGTAGCGGTCGCCGAGCGAGCCGCCGATCAGCAGGAACGCGGCCAGCGTCAGGGTGTAGCCGCTCATTACCCACTGGAGTGCGCCGACTCCGGTATGGAACTCCCGCCCGATGGTCGGCAGCGCGATGTTGACGACGGTGGCGTCCAGCGCGGCGATGCCCGAGCCGAGCACGGTCACCGTCACCACCCAGCGCCCGGGCGCTGACGAGTACGTGAGGGCGGGAGCTTCCAGTGAGGTCATATCGCGCCTGGGCTAGTGGTGGACAGGTGCCTGCGGGAGGAATTTATCCAGTTCCGGCAGCGCTGCATACAACGTTGAGGAGGAAGCAGAGAACGCCATGACGGAGCGAAGCCGGTGCCAGCACTGCCTGCGGTGGACCTGCCCCCACTGTGGCGCGTGCCACCTGTGCGAGCAACTGGCGCGCACCCGCTCCGGCCGGCCCCGCCGGGACCGGCCCGGATCCGGCCGCGGCGGCGCTAGCTGAGGAACCCCAGCAGCGCCCGGTTGACCTGCCCAAGCAGGAACGGCGGGATGGGCGAGATCAGCACCCCCTTGCGGACCCGTTCCGAGCCGTAGGCGCGGGAACCTGTTTGTCCCAGGCCCGGCCGCTCAGCGGGTAGCCGTGGATCAGCAGAACCGGCTGTCCCGACCCGTGGTCCTCGTAGTAGATGTCGATGTCGGTGCTGTCGGGACGGTACATATTCATCCCGTGAATGATGTCCTC
>JAIRTY010000725.1 GCA_031254715.1 Nocardiopsaceae bacterium
CTGGCTCGGCTACGGGGCGATGAGCCTGGCCATCGGGCGGGTGGTGGGTTCGGTGGCCGGGCTCTTCCTGCTGGCCGCCTTCGCGCCGGAGCCGCTTCAGTTCGGGTTCAACCCGGCCGTGGTCCGCGAACTCCTCAGGTTCAGCCTGCCGCTGGCCGGCTCGGGCATCATCGTGTTCGCGGTCATCAACGTGGACCAGCTGCTGGTGGGGCAGTTGCTCGGTGCCACCGCGCTGGGGTTCTTCGTGCTGGCATCGAACCTGGCCGGCTGGCCGCTGACGGTGTTCGCGCAGCCGGTCCGCAGCGTCGCGCCGGCCGCCTTCGCCCGGCTCCAGCACCAGCCCGCGGCGATGCGGGGCGGCTACATGTCCTTCGCCCGCCTGCTCGGTGCCATCGCGCTGCCGGCCTGCCTGTCGATCAGCGGGCTGGCGGTCCCGCTGATCCGCTTCGTGTACGGGGCGAAATGGCTGCTGGCGGCCGACGCGCTGCGGTGGCTGGCGGTGCTGGCCGCCCTGCAGATCGCCTGCGAGCTGAGCTACGACTACTTCGTCGTGCTCGCGAAGGCCCGCGTGATCTTCACCTTGCAGCTGGTGTGGCTGCTGGTGCTGGTGCCTGCGCTGGCCGCCGGCGCCCTCACCGGCGGCATCCGCGGCGCGGCCATCGCCGAGACCCTGGTCGCGGCGGCGCTGCCGCTGCCGTGGTACCTGCGGGAGCTGCGGCTGACCGGGATCCGCGGCCGGGTGCTGGCGGGCCGGCTCCGGCTGCCGTTCCTCGGCGCGGCCTTCGCCTGGGGCGCGTGCCTGGCCGTGAGCGCGCTGGCCCCGAATGACCTGGCGGCGTTCGCGGCCAGCGGGCTGATGGCCGGGCTGATCATCGGGCTGCTGCTGCATCGGATGCGGACCGAGCTCGCCTGGCTGCGGGGCGGTGCCGGGCCGCGCCGATTCCGGCTGGCGCGAGCTACGGCACCGGTGGTGGCTCGAGCACCGGTGGTGGCTCCGGCACCGGTGATGGACTCCGCACCGGTGATGGACTCGGCGGCACGCCTGCTGGCGAGGGCCGCGCAGGTGCTGAGCCCGCCTCCTGCAGCGCCGGCAACGGCACCAGCCGCGCCTCCTGCAGCGCCGGCCGCCGCCGGTGGCGTGCCCGGCGCCGGTCATGTCCGGGTGCTCGCCGTGACCGGGATGCCGTTAGCGGAAGAGAGCCCAGCGGCCGACGGCAACTCCCATGGGGCTGCCGCGCCCGCCTCACGGCCGGTCAACGGCTGGGCCTGCCCCGCGGCCGGCCTGTGCCTCCTGCCCCTGTACCGCTACCTGCTCAGAGCCCACCTGCTGGCGATACCGCCCGACGAGCGGCTACCGGTGTACCGGCAGACGATCTCGGCCCTGCGGTGGGACCCTGAAGACACCGGCGAGCCGGCCCCGGCTGACGGGGCCGGCTGACAGTGCCCGGCTGAAGGGGCCCGGCTGACGGGGCCGAAGGAATACGGCCCCGGCGGCGTGGCTTACCCTGTGACGTCTGCCGCCTGGCTGGCGGCTGCGGCCCCGAAGGGAGCTCTTGCCCGTGGCATCCGACGACGATCTGGCCCGGGACCTCGCGGAAGAGGCGGGGCGGCGGCTGCTGGCCCTGCGCGCCAGCGGCGCCGCGGAACTGGGCAAAGAAGGCGACCGGCTGTCACATGAGTTCCTGCTGACCGAACTGGCCAGGGCCCGGCCGGCCGACGCCGTCCTCTCCGAGGAGGGCAAGGACAACCCGGACCGGCTGGCAGCGGACCGGGTGTGGATCGTCGATCCGCTGGACGGGACCCGCGAGTTCGGGGAGGCCGGCCGGACCGACTGGGCGGTCCACGTGGCGCTGTGGGAGCGCGGGGAGCTGGCCGCGGGGGCGGTCGCGCTCCCGGCCCAGGGCCGGGTGCTTGGCACCGCCGCGCCGCCCGCGCCCGGCCCGTCCGCGCCTGGTCAGGCAGGGGGCGGGCAGCGTGGCCTGGAATCGCTGCGGGTAGTGGTTAGCCGTAGCCGCCCGCCGGGGTTCGCCGCCCGGCTGCCGGTCACGCTGCTGCCGCTGGGCTCGGCTGGCGCCAAGGCGGCGGCCGTGATCTGCGGCGACGCCGACGCCTACCTGCACGAGGGGGGGCAGTACGAATGGGACTCGGCCGCGCCGGTGGCCGTGGCCAGGGCCGCTGGCCTGCACGCTTCCCGGCTCGACGGGTCGAAACTGGCGTACAACCAAGCCGATCCCTGGCTGCCGGATATCCTGATCTGCCCAGGGGTGCTCGCGGGCCCGCTGCTCGAGGCGGTCCGCGCCGCTCGCGCCCGGGGACGTGAGTAGGGCTCGCGTCCGCTTCCGATTTGCCATAGACCCGGAGTTCAGCCGATGGCCATGACGCATTCTGACTACTGCCTCAGCCAGCTCGACGCGCTGGAGGCCGAGTCCATCCATGTCATGCGGGAGGTGGCCGCCGAGTTCGAGCGGCCGGTGCTGCTGTTCTCCGGCGGCAAGGACTCGGTCGTGATGCTGGCGCTCGCCGAGCGCGCGTTCGCGCCCGCCAAGATCCCGTTCCCGGTCATGCACGTGGACACCGGGCACAACTTCCCCGAGGTCATCGAGTTCCGGGACCGCCGGGTGGCGGAGCTGGGGGTGAAGCTGGTGGTCGCCTCGGTGCAGGAGTCGATCGACGCGGGCAAGGTGACCGAGGAGACCGGGCGATGGGCCAGCCGGAACCGGCTGCAGATCGTCACCCTGCTGGACGGGATCACCGACAACCGGTTCGACGCGGTGTTCGGCGGAGCACGCCGGGACGAAGAGAAGGCCAGGGCCAAGGAGCGGGTGTTCTCGTTCCGGGACGAATTCGGCCAGTGGGACCCCAAGGCCCAGCGCCCCGAGCTGTGGAGCATCTACAACACCCGGATCCGGATGGGCGAGCACATCCGGGTGTTCCCGTTGTCCAACTGGACGGAGCTGGACATCTGGCAGTACATCGCCCGCGAGGAGCTGGAGATCCCGCCGATCTACATGGCGCACACCCGGCGGGTGTTCGAGCGGGACGGGATGTTGCTGGCTGACAACCCGTACATCCCCCGCCAGCCGGATGAGCAGGTATACGAGGCCACCGTGCGCTACCGCACGGTGGGCGACATGACCTGCACCGGCGCGGTCGAGTCGGCGGCCGCCACGCTGCCCGACGTCATCGCCGAGATCGCGGCGACCAGGATCACCGAGCGCGGCCAGACCCGCGCCGACGACCGCACCAGCGAAGCCGCTATGGAGGACCGCAAGCGGGAGGGGTACTTCTGATGACGGACGCGCTCGGGACCTCTCCGGTGAGCCCCTGGCCGTCGGGCCGCCACAACGACCTGCTGCGGTTCGCCACCGCCGGGTCAGTGGACGACGGCAAGAGCACTCTCATCGGGCGGCTGCTCTACGACTCGAAGGCCATCTTCGAGGACCAGCTCGCCTCGGTGGAACGGACCAGCCGCGCGCGGGGGGAGGATTACACGAACCTCGCCCTGCTCACCGACGGGCTGCGGGCCGAGCGGGAGCAGGGCATCACGATCGACGTGGCCTACCGCTACTTCGCCACCCCCCGGCGGAAGTTCATCATCGCCGACACCCCTGGTCACATCCAGTACACCCGCAACATGGTCACCGGGGCCTCCACCGCCGACCTGGCCGTCATCCTGGTCGACGCCCGCAACGGGCTGACCGAGCAGAGCAGGCGGCACGCCTTCCTGTCCACCCTGCTGCGGGTGCCGCACCTGGTGCTCGCGGTGAACAAGATGGACCTGGTCGGCTACGAGTCCGAGGTGTTCGAGCGCATCACCAACGAGTTCTCGGCGTTCGCGGCCAAGCTGGACATCGGCGACCTGACGATCATCCCGATCTCGGCCCTGCACGGCGACAACGTGGTCGAGCGGTCGGAGAACATGCCCTGGTACGACGGGCCCTCGCTGCTGCGGCACCTGGAGCACGTGCACATCGCCTCCGACCGGAACCTGATCGACGTGCGGTTCCCGGTCCAGTACGTGATCCGGCCGCACCAGGCCACCGACCCGCAGCTGCACGACTACCGCGGCTACGCCGGGATGGTGGCCGGCGGCGTGCTCAAGCCGGGCGACGAGGTCCTGCACCTGCCGTCCGGGCTGACCACCACCATCAAGCGGATCGACACCGCCGCCGGGCCAGCCGACGAGGCGTTCTCGCCCATGTCGGTCACCCTGCTGCTCGACGACGACCTGGACATCTCGCGCGGTGACATGATCTGCCGGCCGCACAACCAGCCGCTGGTCACCCAGGACGTCGAGGCCATGGTGTGCTGGATGTCCGAGTCCAGCGTGCTCACCCCGCGCAGCCGGCTGGTCGTCAAGCACACCACCAGGACCGCCAAGGCGATGGTCAGGGACCTGCACTACCGGCTCGACGTGAACACCCTGCACCGGGACGAGACCGCCGACCGGCTCAGCCTGAACGAGATCGGCCGGGTCACGCTGCGGCTCACCCAGCCGGTCTTCTGCGACCCCTACTCCCGGAACCGGCAGACCGGCGGGCTGATCCTGATCGACGAGGCCACCAGTGCCACCGTCGGTGCCGCCATGATCACCGAAGCGCGCTGAGCCAGCTAACGGTGCGGATTTTCGCCTTATAGGGAGTAAAACCCGAACTGCTGGCTGATTGCCGCGCCCGGACGGCGACCGTTCCGCGCCTTCGCTTTTCTGGGGCCGCCAGGTTAGGTTCCGGATAACGGATCCTGCGGGAGGTGCGGTGGGGCAGTTCGACGACCTGCGCGAGTATGTGGCGATTCCGAGGGTGGCGGGGCTGCGGCTGTCCCCGGCCGGGGACTGGCTGGCCGCCACCCTGACCGAGATCGGGCCGGACGGGAAGAAGTACCGGTCGGGCATCTGGCGGATCCCGGTGGACCCCGGCGGGCCGGCCCCGGTCCGGCTCACCCGGTCGGCCGACGGCGAGAGCGGCCCGGCCTTCCTGCCCGACGGCTCGCTGCTGTTCGTGTCCAAACGGCCCGACCCGGCCGCAGCCCCCGCGGACGGGGACGAGCCCAAGCCCGCCCTGTGGCTGCTGCCAGCGGGCGGGGGCGAGGCCCGGCGGATCGCCGCCCCGCCGGGCGGGGTGCTCTCCGTCACCACCGCCGCTGACGTGCCGGCGGTGGCGGTCATGGCGCCGATGCTGCCCGGCTCTGCGGGGCCGGACGACGACGCCAAGCGCCGGGAGGCACGGTCGGCCGCTGGCGTGACCGCGATCCTGCACGAGGCCGGGCCGGTCCGGCACTGGGACCACGACCTGGGCCCCGACGAGCTGCGGCTGCTCACCGCCCGGGCGGGCGCGGACGGCCTGGACGGCCAGCCGCGCGACCTCACCCCGGAGCCTGGCCGGGCCCTTGACGAGCAGCACGCGGAGCTGACCCCGGACGGGTCGCAGGCCGTGACCAGCTGGATGATCTGGGACGACCCGGCAGGGGCGCGGTGCGAGATCGCCGTGATCGACACCGCCACCGGTGCCCGGCGGGTCCTGCTCGCGGCACCGGGCATGGACTACACGGAACCGGTGGTGTCACCGGACGGCACGCTGGTGGCCTGCCTGACCGAAGAGCACGACAGCTACCAGCGGCCGGGCGACCAGACCCTGGTGGCGGCGCCGCTCGACGGCAGCGCCGGTCCCGCCGACCTGCTCCCCGGTCTTGACCGGTGGCCGGCCGGTGCGGCCTGGGCGCGCGACTCCCGGTCGGTCTTCTTCACCGCCGACGACTACGGCCGGCGCCCGGTGTTCCGGGCGGACGTCGCGGGCGCGGCGAGCGGCGGCGCTGGCGGCGGGGTCACCCGGATCACCCCGGACGACGGGGCCTACAGCGACCTGTGCCCGGCGCCGGACGGCCGGTACCTGTACGCGCTGCGGTCGGCGGTGGACAGCCCGCCGCGGCCGGTGCGGATCGACCTGGCGGCACCGGACCGGGGACCGGAGCCGCTGCCGTCTCCCGGCGCCGGCGTGCAGCTGCCGGGCACGCTCACCGAGCTGTCGGCCCGGGCCGACGACGGGGCACAGATCCGCGGCTGGCTGGTGCTGCCGGCCAGGGCGTCCGGCCAGCATCCGGCCCCGCTGCTGCTGTGGCCGCACGGCGGCCCCAACAGCAGCTGGAACGCCTGGAGCTGGCGGTGGAACCCGTGGCTGATGGCCGCCCGCGGGTACGCGGTGCTGCTGCCCGACCCCGCCCTGTCCACCGGCTACGGGCTCGGCTTCATCGCCCGCGGGCACGACAGCTGGGGCGAGCGGCCGTTCGCCGACCTGATGGCCATCACCGACGCGGCCGTCGCCCGGCCGGACGTCGACGCCGGCCGGACCGCGGTGATGGGCGGGTCCTACGGCGGCTACATAGCCAACTGGATCGCCGGGCACACCAGCCGGTTCCAGGCCATCGTGTCGCACGCCGGGCTGTGGGCGCTGGACCAGATGTTCGGCACCACCGACCTGCCGATGTACTGGCGGCGGCACTTCGGCGAGCCGCTGCGGCAGCCGGAGCGGTACCAGGCGAACACGCCGCACCGGCACCTGGCCGAGATCCGCACCCCGATGCTGATCATCCACGGGGACAAGGACTACCGGGTGCCGATCGGCGAGGCGCTCCGGCTGTGGGCGGACCTGACCGGCCCGGGACGGCCGCCGGTCGCGGCCGGCGCCCCCAAGTTCCTGTACTTCCCGAGCGAGAACCACTGGATCCTGACCCCCGGGCATGCCATCGCCTGGTACGAGACCGTGCTCGCGTTCCTCGCGCAGCACGTGCTCGGCGAGCCCTGGCAGCGCCCCGACCTGCTGTAGCCGGCCAGGCCGGCCGGCGGGCCTGGCGGGGCCGGCCGCCGGGACTGCGGCAGGGACCGCGTGCCGGGCCCGCGTGCCGGGACCGCGTGCCGGAGCGGGCGAAGCACCCTAGGGTGACAGCATGACGCGTGCGCACCTGGACAAGCGGCCGGGCGACGTGTCCGCCATGTTCGACGCCGTCGCCGGGCGGTATGACCTGCTCAACGACGTGCTCTCGGCCGGCCAGGACCGGTGGTGGCGGCGGGTGGTGGCGCGGGCGGTGGGCGCGCGGGCCGGTGAGCGGGTGCTGGACCTGGCCGCCGGCACAGGGACGTCCTCGCGGTCCTTCACCGCCGCCGGGGCCGACTGTGTGGCCTGCGACTTCTCGCTCGGGATGCTGCGGGAGGGCAAGCGCAGGCTGGCCGCCGCCGTGGTGCCGGTGGACGTGCCGGGACCCGCCCCGCCGGGCGAGGTCGCTTTCATCGCCGGGGACGCGCTCCGGCTGCCGTTCCGCGACCAGGCCTTCGACGCGGTGACGATCTCGTTCGGGCTGCGCAACGTGGCCGACCCGCGGCCGGCCCTGGCCGAGTTGCTGCGCGTCACCCGGCCCGGCGGCAGGCTGGTCATCTGTGAGTTCGGCCACCTTCCCTGGCCGCGGGTGAACGCACTGTACGAGCGGTACCTCGCGGTGGTGCTGCCGGCGATCGCCAAGCGGCTGTCGGCGGCCGGGGACGCCTACGACTACCTGGCCGAGTCGATCCGGGACTGGCCGGCCCCGGACGCGCTGGCGCGGCTGGTCAGCGCCGCCGGGTGGTCGGCGGTGCGGTGGCGGAACCTCACGCTCGGGATCGTCTGCCTGCATACCGCCCGCCGGCCGGGGTAGCGCCGGTCGGATCCCGCCGGGTCGGGTTCCGCCAGGTCAGGTTCCGCCGGGCCAGGTTCCGCCGGGACCGGTGGCAGCCCGGTGCAAGGGCGGCGCACGGGCAGGGCCGGCGACGGTCTAGACTCCCAAGAGAAACTTGTGAACGCCTTCACAAGACAGTCAGGAACGCGTCCGTTGAACAGCCAAGCGCCCCCAGCGGGCCCGGTCGCCGACGAGGCCGATGTCATCGTGGTCGGTGCCGGGCCGGCTGGCTCGTCGACCGCCTTCCACCTGGCCCGGGCCGGGCTTGACGTGCTGCTGCTGGAGAAGGCGAGCTTCCCCAGGGACAAGGTCTGCGGGGACGGTCTCACCCCCCGCGCGGTCAAGCAGCTCACCGGCATGGGCATCTCGCTGGGCGAGCAGGACGGCTGGCTCAGGAACAAGGGCCTGCGGATCATCGGCGCCGGGGCGCGGCTTGAGCTCGACTGGCCGGAACTGTCGTGCTGGCCGGGGTTCGGGCTGGTCCGGACCAGGCGCGGCTTCGACGAGACGGTGGCGCGCGCCGCCCAGCGGGCCGGGGCCAGGCTGCTGGAGGGCATGACCGTGACCGGCCCGGTGCTCGACGAGCGCACCGGCCGCATCACCGGGGTCACCGCCCGGCCGACCGCGCCCGCCGCCCGCGACGGCGGGCAGGGCGGGACCGAGCGGGCCGGCGCGGGAGGTCCCGGTGCCGCTGCCGCACCGGCGGGCGAGCAGGATCCGGAACGGATTTTCCGCGGCCGGCTGGTCGTGGCGGCGGACGGCAACTCTTCCCGGCTGGCGCTGGCGATGGGCCTGCCCAAGCGGGACGACCGGCCGCTCGGCGTGGCCGTGCGCACCTACTACACCAGCCCCCGGCACGACGACGACTATCTCGAGTCATGGCTGGAACTGTGGGACAACGACCGGCTGCTGCCCGGCTACGGCTGGATCTTCGGTGTCGGGGACGGGACCAGCAACGTGGGGCTCGGCCTGCTCAACACCAGCGCCGCGTTCGGCAACATCGACTACCGGGCGCTGCTGCGGCGGTGGCTGGCCGGAATGCCGCGGGAATGGGGCCTCGGCGAGGAGAACCGGACCGAGCCCGTCCGCGGCGCGGCGCTGCCGATGGGCTTCAACCGCACCCCGCACTACGTCCGCGGGCTGCTGCTGGCCGGCGACTCGGGCGGGATGGTCAACCCGTTCAACGGCGAGGGCATCGCCTACGCCATGGAGACCGGCGAGACCGCGGCCCGGGTGATCGCCGACGCCCTGGCCGGGGGCTCCGACGCCCGGGCCGAGCAGCTGATGCACACATACCCGCAGCTGCTCAAGGACGCCTACGGTGGTTACTACACGCTCGGCCGCAAGTTCGTCGGGTCCATCGGCCACCCCTGGGTGATGCGCACAGCGACCAGGCTCGGCATGCCCCGCCCGGTGCTGATGCGCTTCACCATGAAGCTGCTGGCGAACCTGACCGAGCCGCGCGGTGGCGATGCGGCCGACCGCATCATCAACGCGCTCTCTAAGATCGCACCGGCTGCGTGAAGCGACACGAGAGAGAAGGGAGGAGCGTGCGGTGCTGAGCCTGTATGTGCCGATCATGGTGCTGGCGGCACTGGCTGCGGTATTCGCCGTCTTCTCGCTGGTCATGGGGGCGGTGGCGGGCCCGAAGCGGTGGAACCGGGCCAAGCTGCAGGCCTACGAGTCCGGGATCGAGCCGACCCCGCAGGCCCGGGGCGGCGGCCGGTTCCCGCTGAAGTACTACCTGACGGCGATGCTGTTCATCTTGTTCGACATCGAGATCATCTTCCTCTACCCGTGGGCGGTCACGTTCGGCGCGCTCGGGGTGTTCGGGCTGATCGAGATGGTGCTGTTCATCGCCGCGGTGCTGGTCGCATACGCCTACGTGTGGCGGCGCGGCGGCCTGGAATGGGACTGAGTCATGGGACTGGAAGAAAAACTCCCCAGCGGAATCCTGCTCACCACGGTCGAGAAGGTCGCCGGGTACTCGCGCGCCCGCTCGGTGTGGCCGGCCACGTTCGGCCTGGCGTGCTGCGCGATGGAGCTGATGTCCACCGGCGGGCCGCGGCATGACCTGGCCCGGTTCGGCATGGAACGGGCGGCGGCCACCCCGCGGCAGGCCGACCTGATGGTGGTGGCGGGCCGGGTCAGTCAGAAGATGGGCCCGGTGCTGCGGCAGATCTACGACCAGATGCCCGAGCCGAAGTGGGTCATCTCGATGGGGGTGTGCGCCTCGTCCGGCGGCATGTTCAACAACTACGCGGTCGTGCAGGGCGTC
Source organism: Nocardiopsaceae bacterium (assembly GCA_031254715.1). Taxonomy (GTDB): domain Bacteria; phylum Actinomycetota; class Actinomycetes; order Streptosporangiales; family Streptosporangiaceae; genus JAIRTY01. The sequence goes on from JAIRTY010000725.1 coordinate 9,980, forward strand.
GATCACATCGTGCCGGTGGACATTTACCTGCCGGGCTGCCCGCCGCGGCCGGAGATGCTGCTGGACGCGATCGTCAAGCTGCACGACAAGATCGAGAACATGAAGCTCGGGGACAACCGGGAGAAGGAGATCACCGAGCTTGAGCAGGCGCACCTGCGGCGGCTGCCGCTGGTCGTCGGATCGCGCCCGGAGGAGCCCGGTGACTAGCGAGAACCGGCCCGAGCAGGCCGGTGAGGAGCAGGCTGGCGAGGACCGGGCGGCGCTGGCGGGCCGCGAGAGGCTGAGCCAGCCGGTGGTGCGGACCGGCATGTTCGGCACCCACACGTCCGGGGACACCTCGGGCTACGGGCGGATGCGGGTGCGGCCGCCGCTGGCCCCGGCCAGCGAGCGCCCGTACGGCTCCTACTTCGACGAGGTCGCCGACTCGCTCGCGGCCGGGCTTGAGCGGGCGGGCAGCGGGTTCGACGAGGCGATCGAGCGGGTGGTGGCCGACCGCGGCGAGCTCACCCTGCACGTCCGGCGCGAGCACCTGGTGGCCGTGGCCAGGGTGCTGCGGGACGAGCCGTCGCTCGCGTTCGAGCTCTGCCTCGGCGTGAGCGGGACGCACTACCTGTGGGAGACCGGGCGGGAGCTGCGCGCGGTGTACCCGCTGCTGTCCATCGCCCGCAACCGCCGGGTCCGGCTCGAGGTCAGCGCGCCGGACGCCGATCCCCGGATCCCGTCGCTGGTGGATGTGTACCCGACCTGCGACTGGCACGAGCGTGAGACCTGGGACTTCTACGGGATCGTGTTCGAGGGGCACCCCGCGCTGACCCGGATCCAGATGCCCGACGACTGGAAGGGCCACCCGCAGCGGAAGGACTACCCCCTCGGCGGCATCCCGGTCGAGTACCGGGGCGCGACGGTGCCGCCACCTGACGAGCGGAGGGCCTACTCGTGACTGAGACCGAGGGGCGCGTCTACAACGTCACCGGGCAAGACTGGGACGAGATCGTCGCTGCCGCTGACGAGGCGGGCGACCAGCCCGGCAGTGACCGGCTGGTGGTCAACATGGGCCCGCAGCACCCGTCCACGCACGGCGTGCTCAGGCTCATCCTGACCCTGGACGGGGAGACCGTCACCGAGCTGCGGCCGGTCATCGGCTACCTGCACACCGGCATCGAGAAGAACATGGAGTTCCGGACCTGGACGCAGGGGGTCACCTTCTGCACCAGGATGGATTACCTGGCCCCCATCTTCAACGAGGTCGCGTTCTGCCTGGCCACCGAGCGGCTGCTGGGTATCGAGGAGGCCATCCCGGAGCGGGCGAACATCCTCCGGGTGCTGCTGATGGAGCTCAACCGGATCTCCTCGCACATGATGGCGATCGGTACCTTCGGCATGGAGCTCGGCGCCAGCACCGTGTTCCTGTACGGGCTGCGCGAGCGCGAAAAGGTGCTCGACCTGCTTGAGCTCATCACCGGGCTGCGCATGAACCACGCCTACATCCGGCCCGGCGGGGTGTCGCAGGACCTGCCGCCCGGCGCGATCGAGCGGCTGCGCGAATTCGTCTCGGTGATGCCGGGGCTGATCGGGGAGATCCGGGCGCTGTTCGACGCGAGCCCGTTCTTCAAGTCGCGCGCTGAGGGGGTCGCCTACCTCGACCTGGCCGGGTGCATGGCGCTGGGGGTGACCGGCCCGGTACTGCGGACCGCCGGGCTGCCCTGGGACCTGCGCAAGAGCCAGCCCTACTGCGGCTACGAGAGCTACGAGTTCGCGGTCCCGACCCGGGACACCTGCGACGTCTACGGCCGGTACGCCGTCCGGATGGACGAGATGGAGGAGTCGCTCACGATCATCGAGCAGTGCCTGGACCGGCTGGCCGGCCAGCGGCCGGCCGACGACCCGGTGATGATCCGCGACGCTAAGATCGGCTGGCCGGCGCAGCTCGCGCTCGGCCCGGACGGGCTCGGCAACTCGCCCCGCCACATCGCCCACATCATGGGCCAGTCCATGGAAGCGCTCATTCATCACTTCAAGCTGGTCACCGAGGGGTTCCGGGTGCCCGCAGGACAGGCGTACGCGGCGATAGAGTCCGCGCGCGGCGAGCTCGGCTGCCACGTGGTCAGCGACGGCGGCACCCGTCCCTACCGGGTGCATCTGCGGGACCCCGGCTTCAACCACATCCAGTGCCTGCCCGCCATCTGTGAAGGCGCCATGCTTTCAGATGTGGTGGTGGCGGTGGCCT
>JAIRTY010000235.1 GCA_031254715.1 Nocardiopsaceae bacterium
CTGGAGTCCGAGGCACGGGCAGCCCGCGAGCTGCTGGGGCGCACGCGGTTTCCCACGCCTGAGCCGGTCGCGCTGGGCGAGCCCGGGGCGGGCTACCCGCTTCCCTGGTCGGTGCAGACCTGGCTGCCGGGCACGGTGGCCACCGACCAGGACCCCGGCGAATCGGCCGGGTTCGCGCACGACCTCGCCGGGTTCATCCAGGGGGTCAGCGCGATCGGCGCGGGTGGCAGGACGTTCAGCGGACAGGGCCGGGGAGGCGAGCTGCGATCCCACGACGAGTGGCTGGAGACGTGCTTCCAGCGCAGCGAGCAGCTGCTGGACGTGCCGCGGCTCCGCCGCGCCTGGGCGGCCCTGCGGGTACTGCCGCGCACCGCCGCGGATGCCATGACCCACGGTGACCTGATTCCAGGGAACGTGCTCGTCGCCAGCGGCCGCCTGGCCGGGATCATCGACGTCGGCGGCCTGGGGCCAGCTGATCCGGCCCTCGATCTGGTGGCTGGCTGGCACCTGCTGGAGGCTGGCCCGCGGCAGGTGCTCCGCGACGACCTCAGGTGCGGCGATCTCGCCTGGGAACGGGGCAAAGCCTGGGCCTTCGTGCAGGCGATGGGAGTCGTCTGGTACTACCTCACGAGCAATCCGGGCATGAGCCGCCTGGGCCGGCGCACGCTGCACCGCATCATGGCGGATACCCCGGCAGCGTGAACCCCGCAGCGTGAACCCCGCGGCGTGAACCCCGCGGCGTGGCGCCGGTCAGGCCGTGCGATGTCCGGTGGCGGGGGAGAAGGCCGCGAGCAGGGTGGCGGTGATGAGCCCGGGGGCGTCGCCGGGCTTGATGCGGCCGGCGGCGGCGTCCTCGGCCGCGGCGTGCATGAGGCTGAAGGCGGTGGTGGCCAGCCACTGCCTGGGCAGGTCGGTGCGGAAGGTGCCGGCGCGCTGTCCCCGCCCGATGAGCGACTGCACGCGGCGCAGGATCGGGTCGTGGACCCCGCGGATGCGCTCGGCCGGGAGTTCGCGGTGCGCGGCGAACAGGATGTTGCGGAACTGGTGGACGATCTGCCAGGAGGAGGCGACCAGCCGGGCTAGCGCGTCGCCCGGGTCCCCGTTGGTGTCGGTAGCGCCGAGGATGGCGTCGGCGTGCTCGATGGTGCGGGTGAGGACGGCGTCGACGAGCTCGGCACGGGTCTTGAAGTGGCCATAGAGGGTGATGCGGCCGACGCCGGCGGTGGCGGCGATATCGGCGATGCTGACCTCAGGGTCGCGTGCCAGGCAGTCGGTGGCCGCGTCGAGGATCGCCGCGATGCTGCGGCGGGCGTCGGCCCGCCGTGCCCTCGGGGCCGTGCCGCTGGCAGCGGTGGAAGGCATCAGCGGAATCTCCTTTTTGCTGAACAGTCGTGTATGAGTTAGTGTAGCGCTTGTAACTCGTACATCACAGTTCAGGTTAGCTCCGGACGGGGCCGGGAGAGGGGATCGACATGACATCAACCATCCAGCGCGCTTCGCGCCCGCCAGGCACGCGGCCCGCTGTCCGGTCACGCTGGGTGGCCCTGATCCTCCTCGCCTCGGCCCAGCTGATGCTGGTCCTGGACGTCACGGTGGTGAACGTGGCGCTGCCGGACATCGGTGCGGCACTGCACCTGGACCGCAGCGACGTGCCGTGGGTGATGACCATCTACACCCTGTTCTTCGGCGGGCTGATGCTGCTCGGCGGGCGGATCGCCGACGTGGTCGGCGCCCGGCGCCTGACCCTGATCGGCTTGTCACTGTTCACCGCGTCGTCGCTGCTGTCCGGGCTCTCGGACAGTTCCGCGTTGCTGCTGGCCGGGCGGTCGCTGCAGGGTGTCGGCGCGGCCATGCTGTCGCCGGCCGCGCTGGCCACGGTGACGACGCTGTTCACCGGCCCCGCCCGCGGTAAGGCGCTGGGCGTCTGGTCGGCGCTGGCCGGCGCCGGATCCGCGCTGGGCGTCATTCTCGGCGGTGTCCTCACCTCCGAAGCGGGCTGGCGCTGGGTGTTCGCGATCAACGTGCCGATCGGCATCGCCCTGCTCGCCGCGATCCCGCTGGTCGTGCCCGCCCGCAAGCAGTCCGGGCCGGGGGGGCGGAGCCTCGATGTCCCGGGCGCGGCGCTGGTCACCGCGGGAACCGGTGCCGCCATCTACGGCCTGATCAATGTCGGCAGTCACGGCTGGTCAGCCGCATCCACCGGGCTCCCGCTGGTGCTCTCCGCCGCGGTCTGGGCGGTCTTCGCGATCGTCGAGCGCCGTGCCCGCCGTCCCCTGCTCTCCCTCGGCCTGCTGCGCCGGCGCGGGGTGGCCTCCGGCAGCTTCCTCATGCTGGCGGCCACCGGGCTAATGGTCGGCGGCTTCTTCGTGGCCTCCTTCGCCCTGCAGCACGCACACCACTACAGCGCGTTGCGCGTGGGCGTGGCCTTCCTTCCGGTCGCCATCGCGACCATCGCCGGGGCGCAGGCCGGCAGCTGGGTCCTGACCCGGGTCAGCGCCCGGATCGTGGCGGTCACCGGCTTCGCCCTTGCCGCCGCCGGATACGCCATCGCCGCCAGCTGGGGCCAGCCGGTGCCGATGGTGACCGGGCTGAGCATCGCCACGCTCGGCATCGGGGCGACGTTCGTCACCGCCTTCACGGCCTCGCTCGCCGACGCGGGCCCGGCCGAAGCCGGGCTGCGGTCCGCGCTGGTCAACACGTTCCACGAGCTCGGCGGGGCTACCGGCGTCGCCGTGCTGTCGAGCGCGGCGGGAGCTGGCCTGGTCACGGCACACCTGGCGAGCCAGGACTTCGCCCGCGCCTTCACCGTCGGCGCTGGCGGCGCGGCGATCTCACTGGCGATCGCCGCGGTGCTGGTCCCGGCCGTCCGCCGGACGAAGGCCGACGGCGAGCCCGCGCAATGACGAGCTCCGTGACCTCCGGCCGGTCCCCTCGCCCCTCACGCGGCGAGGGGCGGCCAGACGCCGGCCGGGTGTTGCGGCGGAAGTACCAGCACGAAGGTGCCGCCGGAGCTCAGCTCACAAGGTCACTGCGGGCGGGCACCGGCACCCTGGTCAGGCCGATTCCGAACTGCTCCCGGTAGGCGGCGAGGACGGCCTGGTCGCCCGGCAGGTTCTCCTCGGTGCGCTGGCCTCCCTG
>JAIRTY010000360.1 GCA_031254715.1 Nocardiopsaceae bacterium
AGCGCTTCTCCGGTGATGTTCGCAGCCAGGTCGGAGGCGAGGTAGGCGCAGGCGTGCCCGATGTCCTCGGCGGCCTGCGGCCGGCCGAGCGGGATCCCGGCCACGAACGCCTGCCAGCCGTTCTCGCCGTCCAGTTGGCGGAGAATGCCGGTGTCCGGGTCGTCCCACAGCGGGGTTCGCACGACGCCGGGACAGATTGCATTGACCGTGACGTTCTCCGCCGCCACCTCTTTCGCGAGGGACTGGGTGAGGCCGATCACGCCGAACTTGGTCGCGCAGTAGTGCGCCAGGTTCGGCAGTCCTTCCTTACCGGCCATCGAGGAGATGTTGATGATCCGCCCGGACCGCCGGTGCAGCATCGACGGCAGGACCCGTTGGGTCATGATCAGCACGCTGCGCAGGTTTACCGCCAGGAGCCGGTCCCAGTCCTGGTCGGTGATGTCCAGGAAGGGGGCGACGCTGGAGATGCCAGCGTTATTGATCAGCACGTCGACGGGACCCAGATCGTTCTCGACCTGGGTGACCGCCTGATCGGCAGCGGCCCGGTCGGTGACGTCGAGCCTGATCCCCAGCTTCGCGCTCGTACCGGGAAGACTGTCCGCAACCGTCCGCGCGCCGACGCCGTCCAGATCGCCGATCGCGACCAGGGCACCCGCGGCCGCCAGCACCCGGGCGATACCCGCGCCGATGCCGGAGGCTCCTCCGGTGACGACCGCGACTTTGCCAGCGAGCCCGGTCAGTACGGCTGCCTGGGGTGTCTCGGCGGCAGTCATGAGCCAGTCTCCTGGAGAGCGGGCAGCACGTGCTTAGCGATGAGTTCGAGCGACGCGGTGGCCCGCTCGATCGGCATGCCAGGCGGCCGCGCCCAGAAGACCAGTTCCTCGTAGCCCAGCCGCCGCTGGCTGTCTTGGATTGCGGTCAGGATGTCGTCGGGTGTGCCGACGAAGTAGTGCTCGGGGGAAAGGACCGAAGGGTCGGTCAGCTCAGCCCCATGCGTGTCATCGTCGCCAGCCGAAGAGAACCACTGCCGGTAGGCATTGAACTGGTAAAGGAGGTGCTCGCCACAGGCCTCCCACGCCGCCTCGCGGCTCGCCGCCGCGAACAGCACCCGGTTAGTCGCCACCCGCGGTCCGGTTCCCGGCGCCAGCTGCGCCCGGTAAGCGTCATAAAGTTCCAGGCCGGCCCCCGAGTCAGGCATGAAGCAGGTGCCGTAGCGCGCCGCGCGGCGGGCCGCGGCCAGGCTGTTGCCGCCGACCCAGATCGGCGGGCCGCCTGCCTGCACCGGTGGGGGCGCGACCACCACGTCGTCGAAATGGAAGTGCTGGCCTGCGTGACTGAACCGTTCGCCTCGCCAGGCCAGTTGCAGGATCTCAATCGTTTCGTCAGTGCGCACGCCGCGCTGGCTCTTCGGCACGCCGAGCACCGCGAACTCATCGGGCTTGTAGCCCGGGGCGAGCCCCACGTTGAGCCGCCCGCCGGACAACTGGTCGATCACGGCGAAGTCCTCGGCCAGCCGCAGCGGGTGGTGCAGCGGGGCAAGCAGCACGGCCGTGCCGAGCCGTACCCGTGAGGTGCGCCCGGCAAGAGTGCCGAGCACGGCCGTCAGCGCCGGCAGGTATCCCTCATCGCTGAAATGGTGCTCCGACAGCCAGATGGAGTCGAACCCGAGATCCTCTGCGTAGACTGCCTGATCAAGGGTCTCCCGGTACAGCTGCGGCCACGGCACCTGCCAGCGGGCAGGGTTGCGGAAGTCGTACCAGACGCCGAGGCGGGTCATGCTCTCACCCCGATCAATACCTTGACTTCGCCGGTGCCTCGAGTAATGAGCCGCTCGAAGCCCCGATCCACCGCGGAGTCCAGCGGGACCTCCGAGCTGATCACCCGTTCGGCAGGCAGCCTGCCGCTTGCCACCAGGCCGGCCACGCGAGGGAAGTCCTGTACCGGGTAGCACCAGGTGCCGATGAGAGACAGGTCCTTAAGAGCGAGAGTCTCGGCGCGGATGGCGGCCGGGCGGATGTGCAGTGCCGTCTGCACCACGGTCCCCGCCGGGCGGACAGCGTCGATGCACAGGTTCAGCGCGCTCTCGTGACCCGCGCACTCGATCGCCAGATCGGCGCCGATCCCCGCGGTGAGGTCGTCGACGAGCTCGGTAACCGGCCCGGCAGCCGGGTCAGCGGTGATCACGTCGCCGAGGCCCTCTCCCAGGGTGCCCGCCCTCTCCCGCCGGACCGGGTCGGGCTCGGAGACCACGACCCGGCGGGCGCCGGCCGCCAGCGCGTACATGACCGCCAGCGAGCCGATCGGCCCGGCCCCCGTGATCAGCACGGTCTGGCCCGGCTGCAGCCGGCCACGGTCCACGCCGTAGGCGGCAACCGGGGTGGGCTCAATGAGCGCGGCCTGCTGCGGGGTCAGCGATGCCGGGACCGGTACCACCTGCCGGGCCGACACGATCGCCAGGTCTGCCAGGCCGCCCCAGTCACTGCTCAGCCCGGTGCAGGCCATGGTGCGGCACAGGTGGCCTTGCCCGCGCAGGCATTCGTGGCAGTGGCCGCAGGAGATGAGGGGCATGATCGTGCACAGGTCGCCGTCCCGGACGTGAGTGACGTCCGGGCCGGTCGAGGCGACCACGGCGGAGAACTCGTGCCCGAGGATCTGCGGCAGGGTGGCGCCGGTCAGCG